>CBIHQZ010000298.1:0-7424 GCA_966212315.1 uncultured Myxococcales bacterium | reverse complement strand
GTCCTCCAGATGCTCGCGGACTATGGCGTCGACGACGTCGAGATGATCATCGCGACGAGTCTGCACCGCCGCATGACGGGCCCCGAAGTGCGGCACATCGTGGGCGACAAGATCTTCAACGCGTACTGGCCCAAGCGTCTCTACAACCACGATGCCGAGATGCCGAACGGCATGAAGTACGTGGGCGAGACGGATCGCGGCGAGCGCGTGGTGCTCAACAAGAAGGCCGTCGAGAGCGACCTGCTCATCTACGTGAATCTCAACCTCGTCCCGATGGACGGCGGCCACAAATCCGTGAGCGTCGGTCTGTGCGGCTACGAGAGCCTGAAGTCGCACCACAACCCGAGCGTGATGCGGAAGTGTCACTCGTACATGGACCCGGCGGCGAGTGAGCTGAACACCGTCGTCGAGCGCATGGGTCGGGTGACCAACAAGCACCTGAACGTCTTCACCATCGAGACGACGATCAACAACCGCATGTTCGATCGTCCGCTGTCGTTCATCGGCAAGAACGAAGACGACTACACGCCGGCCGAGAAGAGCGCGCTCAAGGCGTTGATGTTCACGCTCGATCGCACCCCGCAGGGCGCGCGCGAGTTCGTGTTCCAGAAGGTGCCGTCGCCCTATGAGATCACGGGCGTGTTCGCGGGCGAGACCGAAGCGGTGCACGCGCAGACGCTGAAGAAGTGCTTCGAGCAGTACGTGGTGCCCGTCACGGGGCAGGCCGACATCCTCATCTCGGGGATCCCGTACATCTCGCCGTACAACGTGAACTCGTTCCTGAACCCGCTGCTCGTGCAGGTGATGGCGCAGGGCTACCTGTTCAACATGTACCGGGGCAAACCGCTGGTGAAGAAGGGCGGCACGATGATCATCGCGCACCCCTGCACCGACAAGTTCGATCAGAACCATCACGTGCCGTACATCGACTTCGTGCACCGTCTCTTGCCCGAGACGCGCGACGCGATGGAGCTGCACAAGAAGTACGAAGAGAAGTTCGCGCGCAACCCGGCGTACATCGAGCTGTACCGCTCGGGGAACGCGTACCACCCGGCTCACCCGTTCTTCATGTGGTACTGGGGCGAGGCCGGACGGCAGCACATGGGCCGCGTGATCGTCGTCGGCGCCGACAACGAATACATCCCGAAGCTGATGGGCTGGGAGACGGCCGCGACGATGGCCGACGCGCTGCGCATGGCGCGTGACACGGCACCGAGTTCGCCGGAGATCACGATGATGCACGTGCCGCCGATCGTGATGGCGGAGGTCACGGTGCCCGAAGCGAAGGCCGCGGCGCCTGCGCCGGCGAGCGGCAACGGTGCGGGCTCGAACGGTCACGGAGCACACTCGTGAGCACGAGCGATCTGCTCGACGTCGCGACGCAGCTCGATGGAGCGCGCATCGTCGTCGTCGGCGGAACGGGATTTCTCGGCAAGGTGTGGCTCGCGATGCTGCTGCATCGCTATCCGGGCATCGGGAAGATCCACCTGCTCGTGCGCGGCAAGGCCGGGCGCGACAGCGAAGCCCGCTTCTGGTCGGAGGTTGCGTCGTCGTCGCCGTTCGATGCGCTGCGTGCGGATCGTCCGGGCGCGGAGTTCGAGCAGTTTCTCGCGGAGAAAGTCGACTTCGTCGATGGCGACGTGTCGAAGCCGTTGTGTGCGTTTCCGGACGCGTGGATCAAGGATCACGCGGGTGCAGTCGACGCAGTGCTCAACATCGCGGGCGTCGTCGACTTCAATCCGCCGCTCGACGAAGCGCTCCTCGCGAACGCGTTCGGCGTGCAGAACCTGGTCGAACTTGCGAAGGCGCTCGGCGACGTGCCGGTGCTCCACACGAGCACCGCGTACGTGGCGGGCTACCGCGCGGGGCACATCGACGAGAGCGATCCGCGCGAGACGCCGTTCCCGAAAGCCGGTCAGCTCGAAGCAGTGCACTGGGATCCGGCGCGCGAGATTTCCGAGTGCCTCGACATCGTCGCGCAGGCGAAGCATCGCGCCGACGACGCGTTCCGACTGAGCGCGTTCCTCGACGAGGCGAAGAAGAACCTCATTCGCAAGGGCGAGCCCGCGCAGGGGAGCGCGCTCGAAGACGAACTGAAGAAGGTGCGTCGCCGCTTCATGGACGCGCGGCTCGCCGATGCCGGCACCGAACGCGCGAAGTTCTGGGGCTGGACGAACATCTACACGTACACGAAGTCGATCGGCGAACAGATCCTCGCGAACTCGGGGCTGCCGTTCACCATCGTGCGGCCCGCGGTGGTCGAGAGTTCGTTCGCGTATCCGTTCCCGGGTTGGAACGAGGGCATCAACACGATGGCCCCGCTCGTGTACCTGCTGATGAACGGCCATCTCCAAGTGCCCGCGGGGACGCGCACCAGTCTCGACGTCATCCCGGTGGACTTCGTCTGCGCCGGCATGATCGTCGCGCTCGCGGCGTTGCTGCAGGGAACGCAGAAGCCTGTTTATCACCTCGGCACGAGCGATCTGAACGCGCTGCCGATGCCGCGCCTCGTCGAGTTGTGCGGGCTCTACAAGCGCCGTTACTACCAGCGCAAAGGGAAGGGGAATCCCTTCGTCAATTACGTGGCGGCGCATCTCGAGCCGACGCCCATCGACATCGATGGGTTCTATCAACGCGGTGCGCCCGCGGTCGCGAGTGCGGCGAAGACGGTGTCGGGGCTTCTCTCGAAAGCGGCGGTCGGTCCCGCGGCTGCGCTCTTGAAGCCCGCATCGAAAGCGCTCTCCAGCTACTCGGAACTCGCGAAGCGCAATGGCGAGATCTGGGAGCTGTACATCCCGTTCATGGCGGAGACCGAGTACTTCTTCTCGTGCGCGAACATGCGCGCCGCCTACGCGCGCATCGCCCCCGAGGATCGCGACAAGCTGCAGTGGACGCCGGAGCAGATCGACTGGCGTCACTACATGCACGAGATCCACATCCCGGGTCTCGAGAAGTGGATCCTTCCGCAGATCGACGAGAAGATCGCGCGACCGGTTCGTGCGCTGCGCCAGCACGACTCGCTCCTCGCACTGCTCGACGAAGCGGTGGAACGCCACGACCTCGCGGTCGCGTTGCAGCGTTTCGAGAAGGAAGGGCTCACGCGCGTCACGTTCCGCGACTGGCGCGATCGCGCGAATGCGACCGCTGCACGCCTCGCGAGCGCCGGGATCGTTACGGGCGACAAGGTGCTGCTCGCGGCGGCGAATCACCCCGACTGGCCCATCGCGTACTTCGGCATTCTGCGCGCGGGCGCGAGTGCGGTGCCGGTCGATCACGCGCTCGATCCGCGTGCGCTCGCCAACGTGCTCCATGCTTCGGGCGCGCGCGGCGCGGTCTGGGACGTGAAGGTCGCGGCGAGTCAGGAACCCGCGCACGACCTGCTCGCGTTCGATCTGCACGAGGTCACCGCGGAAGATTCGTCGCTCGTTCCGCCTGCGATCGAGCCGCCGACGAAGGACACCGTCGCGAGCGTGATCTACACGAGCGGCACGACGGGCACGCCGAAGGGCGTGATGCTCACGCACGGCAACTTCACGTCGATGCTGGCGTCCCTGTCGCCGCTCTTCCCGCTTACGCACAAAGACCGCGCGGTCAGCGTGCTGCCGTTGCATCACACGTTCGAGTTCACCTGCGGAATGCTCCTGCCGATGTCGCGCGGGACTCGCGTGGTGTACCTCGACGAACTCAACGCCGACCGACTCGGCGCGGCGATGCGCGAAGTGCGTGTCACTGCGATGGTCGGTGTGCCCGCGCTCTGGCAGCTCCTCGAGCGCCGCATGATGTCGCAGGTGCGCGAACGCGGACCCGCGGTGAAAGCCGTGTTCGATCAGGCGCTCGCGTTCAATCGTCTGCTCGGCGAAAAGCTGGGCGCCGACGTGGGACGCGTGCTCTTCGGCGCGGTGCACGACGAACTCGGCGGCTCGCTTCGCATCCTCATCTCGGGCGGCGCGGCGCTGCCGAAGGACACCGCGAAGGTGTTCAACGGACTCGGGCTTCATCTCGCCGAAGGGTACGGACTCACGGAGGCCGCGCCGGTGCTCACCGTCGCGAAGGCGGGTCCGGGCACGAAGCTGGGAACCGTCGGCAAGCCGGTGCCGGGTGTCGAGATCAAGATCGACAACGCGGATGCGAACGGCGTGGGTGAAGTGCTCGCGCGCGGTGCGAACGTGATGGCGGGCTACGCGAACGACGCGGAAGCCACTCAGCGTGCGATCGATACCGACGGATGGCTGCACACCGGCGATCTCGGCAAGATCGACAAGCGCGGTGCTCTCACGATCGTCGGTCGCAGCAAGGACGTCATCGTCGCGGCGAACGGCGAGAACATCTATCCCGACGACGTGGAGCGCATGCTCGGCGACGTCGAGGGCGTGAAGGAGATCGCGATCGTCGGGATCGTCGATCCGCGCGGTGGCGAGCGTGCTGCGTGCATCGCGGTGCCCGAGCGTCCCGCGAACATCGGCACCGACGAAGAGCTTCCGCCCGCAGAGCGAGCGAAGGCGCGCGACATCGCGAACAAGAATCTCCGCGAAGCACTCACGCGGCTTCCGAAGAACATGCAGCCCGCCGTGGTGATTCTCTACGACGCGGATCTGCCGCGCACCGCCACGCGCAAGGTGAAGCGCAACGAAACGCGCGCGATCGTCGAACGACTCGTCGATGCGAGCACCCCGGTCGCCGGCGAGAAGTCGGTTGCGGGGATGACCAGCGCGGTGCGTTCGGCCGCTGCGTCGATCGCACGCAAGAGTGCCAACGAGATCACGTCGGGCACGCGGCTTCGCGCCGACCTCGGGTTCGACTCGCTCATGATGATGGAGTTCAACGTCGCACTCGAAGCGCGACTCGACGGGCAATCGCTCCCCGAAGAAGTCTCGACGCTCGAGACGGTGGGCGAGATCGAAGCAGCTCTCGGCATCGGTGCACCCGCGCCGAGCGATCCGGTGATCACGAAGAAGGCGCGCGTCGACGACAAGCCGACCACGCCGATCGAACTCCCCGAGCCGGTGCGCGAAGTCGCGAAGAACGCGCTCGGGTTCTTCCAGCGCGAGTTCTACGGCACGTTGATGAAGCCGAAGGTCACCGGTCGCGCCTTCATCCCGTACAACCGCAACACCATCGTCGTCGCGAACCATGCGAGCCATCTCGACATGGGGCTCGTAAAGTACGCGCTCGGATCGTACGGAAAAGACCTCGTGGCGCTCGCGGCGCGCGACTACTTCTTCGACGTCACGGCCCGGCGCGCGTTCTTTCAGAACTTCACCAACCTCGCACCCATCGATCGCCAGGCGGGTTTGCGCGAGACATTGCGCGAAGTCGGCAAGCTGCTCGACGAGGGCAAGACGGTGCTGATCTTCCCGGAAGGGACGCGCAGTCCCGACGGCGCGGTGCGCGAGTTCAAGGGCGCGATCGGGCATCTCGCGTTGCGACACGGCATCGACATCCTTCCGCTGTATCTCGGTGGAACGTTCGAGGCGTGGTCGCGGGACGCGGCCTTCCCGACGAGGCGCGACGTGAATGCGCGCATCGGTCCGCCGCTCGCGATCGAAGACCTGCAGCGGCTCACCCACGGCCTGCGTCCCATCGAGTCGGCGCGTCGCGTGGCGCAGCTCGCACAACGCGCGGTGGAGACACTGCGTGACGGCGGCGCCCTCGATCTCCGTCGCGTCGACGTGGAAGAAGCAGCCAACAATCAGCGCGTACACCCGTTGGTGCGACTGTTCGACGAACTCGAGAAGCGCTTCGTCCCGGGCGCGATCGAGGACCCGTGCAGCTTCTACTTCACCCTCGGCACCGAGCCCGAGGCGAAGTGGACCGTGCGCGTGACGAAGAGCGATTGCTCGGTGGTCCTCGGCAAACCCGAGAGCGGCACCGCGGATTGCGTGCTCAAGACGAGCGCCGAGTTGTTCACGCGCATCGTCCGCGAGGGCTACACCCCCGGCGTGCCCGAGTTCATGTCGGGCGCGATCAAGTCCAACGACGTGACGCTCCTCGAAACCTTCCAGAAGGCATTCCACCTCGGATGAAGTACCTGGTCACCGGCGCGACCGGTTTTCTCGGACGGCACCTCACCCGCGCGCTGCGTGAAGCGGGGCACACGGTGGTTGCGCTCGCACGTCATGCGCCCGCTTCGTTCGCGCGCGAGTTCGACGTGGAGATGGCGACCGGCGACGTGCTCGATCGCGCATCCATCGACGCGGCGGTGAAGGGCTGCGACGGCGTGTTCCATTGCGCCGGAAAGGTCTCGCGCGATCCGGCCGACGCCGAGGCGCTCCATCGCGTGCACGTCGTCGGAACGCGCAACGTGATGGAAGCCGCACGCGCCGCCAAGGCGAAGCGGGTCGTGGTCGCGTCGACGAGCGGCACCGTCGCGGTCAGCGAAGATCCCGATCACATCGCCACCGAAGACGACGTCACGCCGACGGCGCTCATCCAGCGATTCCCGTACTACCGCGCCAAGCTGTTCGCCGAACAAGAAGCGTTCTCGCACCAGCGAGATGGGTTCGAAGTGGTGTGCGTGAACCCGACGCTGCTACTCGGCCCCGGCGATGTGTACGGGTCGTCGACCGAGGACGTGCGTCTCTTTCTCGATCGCTCGATCCCGGCGACGCCTGCGGGCGGACTCTCGTATGTCGATGCGCGCGATGCGGCCGGCGCGATGCTCGCGGCGATGAGCAGGGGAAAGCCGGGGGCGCGGTATCTCCTCGGCGCGTCGAATTGCACCGTGCGCGAGTTCTTCGCGCGACTCGAACGCGTGTCGGGAGTGCCGGCACCGCGCATGAGTCTCCCGAAGTCGCCGCGCATCGCACGTGCAGGAACCGAGCTTCTGGGGCGGATCGTCAAGCGTGTGGGCGGCGAGCTTCCGGTCGATCCGGTGAGCGTCGAGATGGCGCAGCTCTTCTGGTACCTCGATGCATCGCGCGCCGAACGCGAACTCGGGTTCAGCCCGCGCGATCCGATGGACACGCTGGTGGACACGGTGCGCGACGTGCGAGGGGAGTCCTGACGGGATACCTCACCCCCGCTGCCGCGCGCCCCTCTCCCTCCGTCGCGCGCAGTCTGCGCGGGATGCGTTACGCGACGTCGAGAGAGGGGCTGAGTGATTCGGCGAGGTGGGGGTGGGGGGCGGCGTCGGGGATTCTTCGGCGATGGTGTTTGCTCGCAATGCAGCGCGGGCGAGGCAGCGTGTGAAGCGGTCTCGACACGATGCCCGCGCGGTGCCGCCGCGCAATGCAACCAGTGCCGCGCAATGCAACCAGTACCGCGCAATGCAACCAGCGCCGCGCAATGTAACCAGTGCCGCTGCCCACTCACTCCATCCGCGCGTCGGTCCCCTCTCTCGACGTCGCCCGCGTCACGCGCGCGCCTCGGTGGCGACGGAGGGAGAGTCAGCGGTAGCAAGATCGGGGATGCCTCGGTGCGCCGGG
>CBIHQZ010000297.1:0-7427 GCA_966212315.1 uncultured Myxococcales bacterium | reverse complement strand
GGGCCGACGCGCATCACGTGCGGGCAGCTGCTTCGTCGCGGTGAATCACGCGGCCGTGCGACGGCGAACGAAATCGAAACGGGTGCGCTGCGCGCCGAGAAGGTCCGCTGCTTCGTAGCGAGTGCCGCGCCAGACCAACGCGCCGCGCAGACTCGCGGCAATGCCGCCGCGGGCCATCGTGTAGAGCATCGCCATCGAACCGAGCGGAACGAGCAGCGCGGGGAATATCGAGTGACCGACCCGACGCGCGATGGTGGTGTTCGCGGCGGTGAGCATCAGCGCAGCGACGAGCGCGATCGCACGCGTGACCGGCCACAGCGG
Organism: uncultured Myxococcales bacterium; assembly: GCA_966212315.1. GTDB lineage: Bacteria > Myxococcota_A > Polyangia > Polyangiales > CBIHQZ01. The sequence goes on along the minus strand of CBIHQZ010000297.1, from coordinate 7,106 downwards.
CATCGCTGCGAGCACGAAGGGTGACAGCTCGAGTCCGGCCAGCACCGCGACCGTTGCGCCCACGGCGACAGCATTGAATCGCGCGACGATCGCGGCCTTTTCCGCACCGCGCGCCATGGCCGTGAGCGTCGGATAGAACATCAGGTGCATCGTGTCGGTGCCGAGCATCGCCTCGGTGCGCGCGCCTGCTCGCTTGAGCAATTGCGCAAGTCCGACGTCGTCGCTCACTTCGAGCTGCATCGATGCGAGCCCGCCGATGCGATCGATCCAGTCGCGTCGCACCAGATTGAATGCGCCGACGCCCATCGCCACGGGCGATTGCGGATCGCTCGCTTCCCACGGACGCCCGCCGACGAGACCGACTCGCGCGAACGCGTCGATGGCCGCGTCGAGCACGAGGCCGCGCGAGTCGACGGTGGGGAAAGCCGCGACGTGATCCAGACCGCGCTCGAGAGCGAATGACATCGCGCGCGTGACCGCGTCGGGTGCGAGCACCACGTCGGCGTCGGTGAAGAGAACCCACTCGCTCGTACTCGCGGCGACGCCGCGCGAGAGCGCATGTACTTTGCCGATCCATCCCACCGGGAGCGCATCGATGTGGATCACTAGGGCGCGCGAATCGCCGGCGGCGAGCCGGTCGAGCATCGCGCCGGTGTCATCCGTGGATCGATCGTCGACGTACACAAACTCGAGCGACGGATACGTGAGCGCCGCGCGCGCGTCGTTCGCAGGCTGCATCGCGTCGGCCTCGTTGCATGCAGGGATGACGATCGAGAGCGAGGGCCACGCATCGCGCGTCGCGAGGGGTACATCGCGGAGCATCGGCACACCGCGCACGATGCGGAGCGCGCCGAACGTCATGAAGAGCGCATAGATCGCGGCGAGGGACGCGACGAACAGCGCGGCCAGTGCGAACGGGGTCATCGCCCGGGCACTCTACACACCGCGTGCCAGCGACGCGCGCCACACGTCGTGCGCCCCGCGCAGCATTCGCGCGAACGTCGGCCATCGTCGCGGATGACATTTCGTCGCGGTGCGTTTACCGACGATGACATCCGTGCGCCCGTTGCGGGCACCGCGGTCCGTGGCGACGACGACCGCAATCCGCTAGAACGAAGCGCGCGAACGACAGGAGATCCCGCCATGAAACGCGACGCATCGGCAGAGCCCCGAATCACCCCGCGGTCACCGCGCTTCGCGTTCGACGACGTGCCGCGCCACTGGTTCGCCGGGCTGCCGTTTCCCACCCAGCTCGCGAACGGCGTGAACCTGCTGTTCCCGGCGGGCGAACGGCTCTTCGTACGCAGCGTCTATCGCTATCTCGACCAACTCGACGACGAGACCCTGCGCGCGCAGGTGAAAGCGTTCTTCGCGCAAGAAGGACAGCACGCCAACTCGCACGAGAAGTTCTTCCGCACGATGGAGTCGCAGGGCTACCGGATCCGCGGCTTCTTGAAGTGGTACGAAGCGGTGAGCTACCGCGTGATCGAACCGCTCAGCCCGCCGGCGTTGCGACTCGCGGTCACGGCCGCACTCGAGCACTACACCGCCATCATGGCGGAAGGTGCGCTCGCCGAACGAATGCTCGATCACGCGCACCCGACGATGCGCGCGCTCCTGATGTGGCACGCCGCCGAGGAGATCGAACACAAGTCGGTGGCGTTCGACGTGTTGCAGCACGTGAATCCGAGCTACGCGCTGCGCATGGCGGGTCTCGCGATGGCGACGGTGACGCTCGGTGGCTTCTGGGTCGTGGCGACGACGATGCTGCTCGCGCAGGATCGGCAGATGGGCGAACGCGACGTGATGCGGAAAGCACGTGAGCTGCAGCACGAAAAGCCGCTCGTTCGACGCGTGTTCCTGCGCGGGATCCGCGAGTACATCCGTCGCGATTTCCATCCCACGCAGAACGACAACTTCAAGCTCGCGACGGACTACCTCGCCGAGGCCGGGTTCGCAGCGTCGGCCTGAGCGAGGGATCGAAGCTCACGCTGGCTGGGTCTTCTTCCACGCGTCGAGCGCTTCGACCCGCGCGAACCACGCGGCGATGTGCGGGTAGCTCGCGATCGGAATCGACGCTTCTTTCGTGCGCATGAGCGGCGTCGCGATGGCGAAGTCGGCGATCGTGAGGCCAGGCCCCGAGATCCATTCGCGCCCGGCCAGATGCGCATCCAGCACCTTGGCGAATTGCGTGAAGTCGCGTTCGCCGCGCGCGATCTCGTGCGGGTCGCCGTCGCCCATTCCGAACATCGGCTTCATCCAGCGCTCCCACGTGAGGGCGCCGAGCGCGGGGCCCCAGTGCTGCGCGGCCCAGAAGAGCCAGCGGTTCACGTCGGCGCGCGCACGCAGCTCGGTCGGATAGATCGTCTGTCCGGGCGTGAGGTCGGCGAGGTACTGCATGATCGCGTTCGATTCCCAGAGACGGAATTCACCGTGCTCGAGAACCGGGATCTTGGAGTTCGGATTGAGCGCCGTGAGCTGTGCCCGCGTGCCGCTCTCCATGAGATTGCCGAGGAGCACCAGTTCGACGGGCGCGCCGAGTTGATGGACCGCGAGCACGGCGCGGCGGGCGCTGGAAGAGAACGGGTTGCAGTAGAGGCGCATCGGCGTGGTGGTCGCGTTGGTCATTCGGTTCCTCGTGGCTTGCGTGGTGAGACGATGTTCGACAGCATGCTGTCATGTCGAAGGATGTGTCAATACGACAGCGTGCTGTCAAATCGGAAACCCGAACCGCGGCAGGAGACGTACTCAGCGAGATCGTGGTGCTCGTGTTGCGAACGCACGGCGCACTTACGCGCGCGGGTGACGAGATGGCGAAACCGGCGGGCCAGAGCAGCGCGCGCTGGCAGATTCTCGCAGCGGTCGAGGACGAGCCTTGCTCGGTGGCAGACATCGCTCGGGCGCTCGGTCTCGCACGGCAGAGCGTGCAGCGAGTGGCGGATGCGATCGAAGCCGACGGGCTGGCGCGCTTCGTCGACAACCCGAACCATCAACGCGCGAAGCTCTTGAAGCTCTCGCCCGAAGGCCGGCGCGCCCTGACGAAGATCGCGGCCGCGCAACGCACGTGGGCCGACGAGATCGGCGCGCGGGTGGGACGGGCGGAACTCGAGCGCACCCGGACGGGGCTCGCCCGTGTGCTCGACGCGCTACACGGTGAGCAAGCCGCGCCCGGCGACCAAGACGCCTGAGCGGCCTCCGCGGGCACATCGATTGCTCGATGAATCGATGGCGCCGACACGCGCACTCGCCGTCGGCCGGGAGGCCACGATGCATGTGCTGGAACTGACAGACAGCGAAACGCGATTGCTCGGGGAAGCGGTCGAACTGCGGCTTCGCGAGATGCGCAACGAGCTCGTACACACGGACGACCGGGCGTATCGAGCGGCGTTGAAGGAACGGCTCGAGCGGCTCGAGACGATCGGGCGCGCGCTCGGCGTGAAACCGCCGGAGGTGCCGCATCTCGGCAGCGCGGCGCGAATGTAACGTTTCGCGCGCGGGTCAGATCAGCGGACGGCGATCGTGGACCGACCCGCGCTGGAAGACCGTGAGCGCAGCGAGGACGAACGACGAGAGCGCGGGGAGTGCGGCGATGGGCGCGATCGTGAGGAGCATGCCGACATCATCGCGTCCCCCGCATCGCGGGCTCAACAAAGCCGCAATCGCGTAGGCGCCGGCGCTTCACTCTGTTGTCGTGACGTCGGCGCCCGTCGCGGCATCGTCCACGCCGCAGGTGCGGTGGCTGTCCTGGCACGTGACGAGGTCCTGATAGACGCCCGGGCATCCGTTGCCCTCGCAGAGGCATCCCATCTGCGCGACACATGTGCTGCCGTTCCAGGTGTAGCCGACGAAGTTGTTGCACGCCCCCGGATTGCCCGCGTACGCGTCGCAACGCGCGCCATCGCATCCGGCGGCCGAGAGGGCAGTCGCGACCAGAAGCGCGATCAACGCGGCGCATCGCAGAATCATCCGGAGCCTCACTTTCGACCCGCGATGCTGACCTTGCAGCGCACGTGGTTCAAGCGTTCGCGTCGCGAACACCGCACGCTGCGTTACTCTCGCGCGCATGATGCGCCGGCTGCCGGGTCTCGTTCTCGTCGCTCAAACAGTGTTGCTCACGACGTACGCGTCCGGGCAATCCGCACCGAACATGCGTCACCGCGGGTCGATGCCGCCGGTTCACGGCACAGCGCTCGTCGACGCGACGCGCATCCCGATCGGCGACTCACCTGTCGACGGGCCGAGCGACGCGCTGGTCACGATCGTGGTCTTCGGTGACGCCCGCGACTACTTCACGATCCGGCTCGAACGAACCCTCGCCGAAATTCGCGCGCGATACGGCGACGATGTTCGCTTCGTGTGGAAGACGCATCCGCACGCGATGCTCGATCCGCAAGGCGAGCGAACGGCCGATGCGCTCATGGCCGCGCATGCGCAGCAGCACTTCTGGCCGATGCTCGAGTGGGTGATGGCGCATCCGACGGTGAGCACGGATGCACAGTTCGCAGAGGCGGCGCGTGCATCGGGCCTCGATGTGAATCGATTCAACGCCGATCTGCAGTCGCACGCGCAGCGCGCGCAGGTCGAAGCCGATGCACGCCTCGCGCGATCGCTGGCGGGTCCCGATGTGACGCCGACGGTGTACGTGAACGGCACGCGCGTGATCGGCGCGCATGCGAGCGAGCGATTCTTCCCGCTCGTCGACGCAGCACTGACAGCCGCGCGCGCAGTTACACCTCGTGAGCAGGCCTACGCGACAGCGCTGCAGAGCCCACCCGCGGATCCCGAAGGAACGCCCACGCCGGCGGTGAACGAGTCGCGTGTGGTCGATCTCACCCAGCGCTATCGCATGCCGGTCGATCATGCACCCGTCTACGGTCGCGCCGACGCGCCGGTGACCATCGTGTCGTTCGAGGACTTCGAATGCCCTGCGTGCGCGAGTGTCGAACCGATCCTGGCGCGGCTGAAGCAACACTACGGCGCGGACCTTCGCATCGTGTGGCGCAACCTCCCGCTCTGGGTCCATCCGAACGCGATCCCCGCCGCGGAGGCCGGACTCGCGGTCCATGCGCTCGGCGGCGATACGGCGTTCTGGCGCTTCCACGACGCGCTCTATGGCAATGCGGGTCGCGGCAACTGGCTCGCACGCCCCGCGCTGGAAGCGGCAGCAGCGCCGCTCGGGATCGACATGAATCGCTTCCGCGCGATGCTCGATTCGCATCAGACCCACGCGGGCGTTCACGACGACCTGCGACTCGCCGCGCGCTTCGGGATCACCGCGACGCCGGGCTTCTTCATCAACGGCCGAATGGTCACCGGCGTGCAGCCATACGAGCGCTTCGTGCGACTCATCGATGCCGCCCGCGACGAAGCGCGCGCGCTCGTGGCGCATGGCACCGCGGCCGCCGACGTCTACAGACAACTCACCAGTCAAGGACCGGAGCGCGTGATGTACCTCCCGATCGCCGCCGGTTCCGCGCCGGAGCGACCCGAGCCGCGCTACACGCTTCCGGACGATGCGACGCGCATTCGTGGCATTGCCAGCGCGCCCATCACGATCAGCTGGTACGGCGAGTTCGAATCGCTGGTGTCCGCGCGACTCGCGCAGACGATCGAGCGATTGCGAACGGCACACGCCGACATCGTGCGCGTGGTGTTCCATGACCTGCCGCCGGGTGGACGACCCGCCGCGATGCCCATCGCCGAAGCTGGCCGCGAGATTCTCGCGCAACAGGGACCGGATGGTTTCTTCCGCTTCGCGGACACGCTCCTCGCGAATCAACGCGCACTCACGGTCGCGGATCTCGAGCGCTACGCGGCCGACCAGCATGCGGACGTCACGCGATTGCGCGCTGCGATGAGTGCGCACACCCACGTGCCCGCGATTCGCGCGGAGCGTGATGCGCTCCAGGACATCGGCGTGGGCGGCGACGCACCCATGGTGTTCTTGAATGGTCGCTTGCTCACGGGCGCCGCACTGAACGACGACGCGTTCGAGCGGGCGCTGACAGCGACGATCCTCGCGACCGTTCCGCCGAATCCGCCTGCCGCCTCGGTCGCACCGGTCGTGCCGCCACCCTCGCATGGGCGCGGACGTCGGCGCGGGCACTGAGCGATTCGCTCAGCGGTAGACGCGCTGCGACCGCGAGGCGTGCGCGATCTCTTCGAGCGCGGTGTAGCCCGCGTCGATGGTCGCGAACGCGGTCTCGGCCTTGTCGCCGAGGAACGAATCGCACGGCCAGCTGATCACCACGACGCCGTCGCGATACGCGAGTTCGACGAGCGGGATCGACAGCAGCGCCGCGCGCGCGGCAGGCGAAATGATGCTCGCGAGATCGAGCGCGTCGGCCGACCAGGCGGTGCAGAACAGATCGAACGACGGGTCGCCGAGGCGCGTGATCCGCCCGCGATTGGGAAGCGTCGACGGTGGCACGCGCCACACTCGGAACTCTCCCTCGACGCGCGCCGGCGCGCGCATACGCATGCTCGCCACCCAGTCGTCGCCGTGACGCCATCCGAACGCGAGCGAGAACGCCGCTTCGTCGATGGCTCCGTGCACGCGCGGCCATCCGTACGGCCACTCGTCCGCGCCTTTCACGCATACGAGTCCGTGCGCGGTGGCGAAGCGCTCGCAGAACACGCCGAGACCGTGCATCGCGTTGCGCCAGCGCTCGTCGCTCTCGGCGCGGGCGCGGCGCGTGGTGAGCCAGGCGCCGATCGCGAAGGCCGCGACGAGTACGACGACAACCACGAGCGCGGCGATCGACGGGATCACGTGGAAAGCGTAGCACCTCACCTCCGCTGCCGCGCGCGCCTCTGCCTCCGACGTCACCGCGTAGCGCGCGCAGCGCAGGCGTCGTCGGACGAGGGGCTGAGTCAGCCGACAGCGCGGGCAGTGACCGACAGGGCGTCGTTGCGGGGCGATGCGTGCCGAGCGTCACCGCGCAACTCGCGCCGCGCATGTGAGGTAGGATCGCGCGCTTTTTCGAACAGGAAACGGAGCAGAGCGATGAGTGACGTGCTGGGTGTGATCGGTGGCAGCGGGCTCTATCAGATGCCGGGTCTCGAGAACGTGGAAGAGATCCGCGTCGAGACGCCGTGGGGCGCGC
>CBIHQZ010000296.1:0-7434 GCA_966212315.1 uncultured Myxococcales bacterium | reverse complement strand
GTTTCGCGGCGGAGCAATTCGCCGAGCACACGCATTCCGTCGACCATGGTGAACACGCCCACGAGGTGCGCACCGTCTTTCACGATCGCGCATCCGTAGCGGTGTTGGGCCATCGAGAGGGCGACTTCCGCGAGCGGCGTCGTCCGCTCCACGCAGTACGGATCCTGGCTCATCGCGTCTTCGACCATCACCTTGTCGGGATCGATGCCGGCAAGGGCTTCGACGAAATCCAGATCGCGCGATGACAAGAGGCCGATCACCACGCCCGCGCGCATCACCGGCAGATGGCGGATCTTGTGTCGACGCATGATCAAGTGCGCCGTCGTGAGTGTCTGGTCCGCACCGATCGAGTGCGGCAGCGGCGACATGAACATGTCCACCGTCGGAATCGCAGGAGCTGTCACGGCATCGCCTCGATGGGTTGCATCGTCAGCGTCCGCGGATCGCGTGCATTCCGCGCGCGATAGACGACTCGGCCCGATGCTCGGGCGTGTGCGTTTCCCGAATCGCCTGCCGCGTGAGTTGCGCGCAGGGCTTCTCACCGGCCGGCACCGCGCCGCGCGTGCTCTTGCGCGATGCCTTCGCGATGCTCGCGGGGCCGTCGGATCCACGGCCATTGCCCGGCACGCCGTTGAACGTCTGCTCTTCCCCGCCGTGCGGCCCCGTCTGCCAGAAGCCGCGAACCCTGCCTACGTTCGGCTTCCCCGCCTTGGCATCCGCCTGCAGTTTGGTACGCGCGTGCACAGCACGACCGTGCGCACTGTGCGCGGCCGACTCCCTGAGGATCTCCGGTCGTGTCGGATGCGCTGCTGAAGCATCACCACGCTTGCGCACACTGTTGTTCTGCTCGACCGCCGCGCGCGCCTGATCTGCCCGTGTTGCCATTCTGATCTCCCCCTCGGGCAGGTCGACCGGGTGGAGAACCCTTGGTCACCGCGCCCCACAGATGATTCCTACAGCATCCGTGCCCGCGCGATGGCGCGGCCGTGGCGAGGTCAGCGGCGGCTGACGTTTCGTTTCGTGCCAGCCGATGCGACTCGAGCACGCGCCTCCCGCATCCCGCTTGCAGCGTGCAATGGCACCGAAGCAAACCGCGCACTGGCTGCGCGCTCTACGCACGGCGAGGTAACGCGATGAAGAAGAGCAGCGAAAAGAAGAGGACGCCCCGCACGGTCACCACCGCCACTGCCGCCGGCATCGCCCCGCGGCCGGGACGACGGGAGCGCAGCGACGACGGCAACGCGTTCTTCCCCGACCCTGGTGACGGCCCCGCGCGCGCCCGCGATCCGCTCGCGCAAGAACTCGCCGAGGAGTACCTGCAGTCGGTGACGACGGGCGAGGAGTCCGCGCCCGATCGACTCGATGCGAGCGTCGCCGAAGACGACGGCGGTCCCTTCGTGGTCACGCCGGCATCGCGCGAATTCGCCGAGGGCGAAGACGGTTCGAACCCTCGCGACGCCGAGGCCGAGCCGCTCCCGAGTCCGATGCGTGGCGTGCGCTGAACACGAGCGACCGTCGATCCGCGCGTGCGTGACACCGACGCGCGGATCGCTGCGCGCGATCGTAACCAAAGCGCCGGGCACGCTGGTTGCGAACACACCCGATCAGACTCACCGGAGGCACACATGATTCGACGTGAACGTTCGTGGCTAGGGATCGCTGCTGCAGGGCTCGCCGGCGCAGGTGCACTCACGCTTCTTCAGCTATGGGCGCGAGAGAACGTGAAGGGGTCGCCGCGTCTCGACCGTGTGGGTTCGAAGCTCTTGTCGAAGTCGTTGAAGAAGGTCGGGCTCACGCCGCCTCGCGGCAAGGAACTCGAACGGGCCGCGCTCTACAGCGACCTCGTGACGAACAGCTTGTTCTTCGGTGCGCTCGTTGCGGGCAAGCGATTCGGCGTCCTGCGACGGGGGCTCTTCTGGGGCGCAGCCGCCGGGCTCGGCGCCATCGTACTCGCGCCCAAACTCGGTCTGAGCCGTCGCGACGTCGCGCGCGATCTGAAAACGAAGGCGATGACGGTCGGGATGTACACCGCAGGTGGTCTCGCGACTGCGGGGGCTTCCCGCGTCCTCGCGCCTGTTCCGTTCTGACGACCCCGACGACCGCAGACCTCTCCATTTCACGGTCACCGCTGACTCGCGTTCCCCGTCTCCGACGGGTCCCAGCCCGGCGCTGGAGAGAACGCTGCGTGATCGCCACCTCCGCCTGAGGCAGCGCGCGCCCTTGGTCGCATCAGCCGTCTTCTGCCCTTGAGACCGTGACGTGAACGAATTACACTTTCGTTCACGTGCGTCCCTCTCACAAGGACGTCGCACCGCCGAGGACGACCAGCGTGAACACCGACGCCCGCCGACAAATGATCCTCGCGGCCGCCGAGCGGCTCCTTCGGCACTACGGGGCCGCCAAGACGACCATGGCCGAGATCGCGCGCGAGGCATCGATCGGCGTGGGGACCGTCTACCTCGAGTTCTCGTCGAAAGAAGCGATCATCGAGGATCTCGCGCGCAACAAGCACGAACGCATCCTCGCGGCGATGCGTCACGCGTCGCAGCAGCACACGACTTATGCGTCGCGGCTGCGGGCGATGATCGACGCAAAGGTCCAGGTGCTGTTCACCATGGCCGACGAAGGCGCCCACGCACCGGAACTGCTGCACTGCGTTCGTCCCGCGGTGCAGGTGTGCGAGCGGCGCTTCCGCGACGAGGAGCAGAACCTCGTGGCGACGCTGCTGCGCGATGCATCCGACGCAGGCGAGTTCGACGTGACCGACTCGGTGAAGACCGCCAACGCCGTGCTACGCGCGTACGCCTCGTTCACGCCGCCTGCGCTGTTCCATCAGCCGCGCGAGGTCGCACTCGCTGCGCTCGAAGCGATGCACGAGCTGGTTTTCAAGGGCCTCCTCGCGCGCAAACACACCCGGCGCACCGCGCAGCGCTGACGTTTGCACCGCCGCATTCCAGACGACCTACCCGTTCGATCAGGTGCGGTCCCGCCGTAGGCGAGGTGACCCGAAAGTGCCCGCTCCAGGCATTGACGGACCGATGAACGGATTTAGTTTTCGTTCAATCGTCAGTTCTCGGACGTTCGAGCTTCATCAAGTCACCTCTCGATCGCCCCGACCTGGCAGCAGGAGAACCACATGAGCCAGTTGCGAAATGGCGCCGTTGCGCCTGCGAGTCCGTTCCCGCTGCTTCCGCTCCGCACGGGCGTGCTGTTTCCCGGCGTGGCGATCGCGCTTCCGGTCGGCCGCGATCGTTCGATTGCGCTGCTTCGTTCCATCGAGAAGGGCGCCGTCATCGGCGTGGTCGCGCAGCGCGACGGAAGTGTTTCCGATCCGAAGGACGAAGACCTTCATCGCGTGGGGACCTTCGCCCGCGTGACGCGACTCGATCGCGGCAACGACGGCGTGTACCGCGTCGTGCTCGAAGGCCTCGGCCGCTTCGAACTCGACCGGCTCTCCACGCTCGATCCGTTCTGGAAGGGCGAGGGGCGCGCGATCATCGACTCGAACGCGGACTCACCCGAGGCCGTGATGCTCGCCGACGCGCTGCGAAAGCACGTCGACGAACTGTCCGGCGGCGACAAGTCCGTATCGAGCGCGGAGGACGCTTCGCTCGTCGCGGACCGCGTGGCAGCGGGGCTCGAACTCGCGCCCGAGAAGGCCGTCGAGATCCTCGCGCTCGGTGACGTCACCGAACGCCTGCGTCGCGTGAGCGAGATGCTCGCCGAGGCGAAGGCGATGGGCGAGATGCGCAAGAAGATCGAGAACGACGTGCGCCGTGAGTTGAACGAGAAGCAGAAGGAAGTGCTTCTGCGCGAACAGCTCAAGGCGATCAAGCGCGAGATCGGCGACGACGACGAAGCCGGCGAGACCGACGCACTCGAGAAGAAGCTCGCGGCGGCGGAACTGCCCGAAGATGTTCGCACCACCGCCGACCGCGAACTGAAGCGATTGAAGAGCACCAATGGCCAGGGCCCCGAGGCGAACGTCATTCGGAACTACCTCGAGTGGATCGCCGAGATGCCGTGGAGCAAGCGTGCCGAGTCGACGACCGCGCTGGACGCGGTTGCCGAGAAACTCGAGGCCGACCACCACGGTCTTGCGGACGTGAAGAAGCGGATCATGGAGCACATGGCAGTGCTCAAACTCGCGGCGAACCCGCGCGGCACGATCCTCTGCTTCGCCGGACCGCCGGGTGTCGGAAAGACCTCGCTCGGCCAGTCGATCGCGGATGCAACGGGTCGTCCTTTCATCCGCATCTCGCTCGGTGGTGTGCGCGACGAAGCGGAGATCCGCGGACATCGGCGCACGTACGTCGGCGCGCTTCCGGGCCGGCTCGTTCATGCGCTGCGCAAGGTGAAGGTGAAGAACCCCGTCGTGCTGCTCGACGAGGTCGACAAGCTTTCGCAAGGCGGCTGGGGCGGATCGCCCGAAGCGGCGCTGCTCGAAGTGCTCGATCCGGAGCAGAACAAGACGTTCACGGATCACTACCTCGAGTTGCCGTTCGATCTCTCCGAGGTGTTCTTCATCGCGACCGTGAACGACCTCGGCGCGCTGTCGGCACCGTTGCGCGATCGACTCGAGATCATCGAGTTGTCGGGCTACACGGCGGAAGAGAAGACGCACATCGCGCGCAAGCACCTGCTCCCGAAGCAGTTGAAGGACGCGGGCGTGCCGGCCGAAGGACTCGTGCTCGAAGACGCGGCGCTGCGTGCGATCGTTCGCGATTACACGCGAGAGCCGGGTGTTCGTCAGCTCACGCGAGAGATCACGCGGCTCGTGCGCCAGGTGGCACTCGAAGTCGCGAAGGGTCGCGACGTGAAGGCCGATCCGCTCCTCGTGGATGAAGCCGCCGTGAAGAAGTATCTCGGCAAGGCGAAGTTCACGAGTGACGTGGCCGAACGAACGTCGGTGGCGGGCGTTGCCACCGGGATGGCGTGGACACCGGTGGGCGGCGACATTCTCTTCATCGAGACGTCGCGCATGCCGGGGCGAGGGCAACTCGAGATCACGGGCCAACTGGGTGACGTGATGAAAGAGTCGGCGCGCGCCGCGCTCACGTACGTGCGAAGCAACGCAGAACGTCTCGGCATCGAGCCGGGCTTCCTCGAGAAGCAGGACGTTCACATCCACGTGCCGGCCGGCGGTGTTCCGAAGGACGGACCGTCGGCGGGCGTGACGATGTTCACCGCGCTCACATCACTGCTGACGGGTCGCAAGGTGCGCTCCGATACAGCGATGACGGGTGAGGCGACGCTGCGCGGGAAGGTCCTTCCCGTCGGTGGGATCAGCGTGAAGGTGATGGCCGCGCATCGGGCTGGCATCTCTCGCGTGATCCTTCCGGCACGCAACGCACCCGACGCCGACGAGATCCCCGCAGAGGTTCGCGACCACATGGAGATTCTCTTCGCCGACGACATGAGCCAGGTGATCGAAGCCGCGCTCGAGCCGTCGACGGGAGGCACTCGCAGCATCGATCCGAACACATTGCTCGGCGCCGACGATCGCGCGGCAGCGAACAGTGTGGTTCGCCCCGCGGCCTGATCGACCGATCCCAACCCAAGCAACGCTCACGACAAGACTCATCCGCGGCGCTCCATGCACCGCGGGTGAGTCGCTATTTGGGCCACGCGCTGTGCGCTGCGCGCGCGAACTGATCGCTTATAGTCACGCGCGATGCGAGCCACGCGATCCGTCGACGATGCGAGGGGCGAATGAGTCTGCACGTTCTCGTTCCACACGATCTCGGACCAGCGGCCGATGCTGCGTTCCGATGGGCGGTGCGTCTGGTGCGCGCGGAAGGCGGGCGCGTGCACGTGTTCCACGCAGTGCCGCTCGTCCCGATGGCGCTCACCGGGCCCGGTGGCGTGGTGGCGGCCCTCGACGGTGCGGATGTCGACGCGCTGCGGGCCGAAGTCGCCGCGCGCGTGCGCACGAATGACGTCGCGTGCGAGGTCGAGGTCACGATCGTCGCGGATCCAGGTGAAGCGATCGTGTTGATCGCTCAACGGACCAAGTGCGATCTCGTCGTGATGGGAACGCACGGGCGGCATCCGATCGCGCGCGCCGTCGTCGGAAGCGTCGCGGACTACGTCATCCGTCACGCGCCGTGCCCGGTGCTCACCGTGCGACAGTCGTGAATCGCGCCGTCGTCGGCCCGTTGCGAATCGCGCGCTGATTCTGCGAGAGTCGACGCGCGCCTGTGAGCACTTCGTTCGTACTACTCGCCGCCGTCGTGCTCGCAGGGTTCACCGTCGAAGCCGCACTCGGATTCGGTGCAACCATCGTGGTCGTCGCGCTCGGATCGCTGCTCGTTCCGATCGAGTCGATCCTGCCTGCGTTCGTACCGCTGAACGTCGTTCTCTCGTTGGCCATTTCGTTTCGTCAGCGACGTGACATCGATCGCGACCTGCTCGGTCGTCGCATCGTCCCCGCGATGGTGCTCGGCATCCCGTTCGGACTGGTCGCGTTCCGCGTGTTGCCCGCGCAGTGGCTCGCGCGCGCATTCGCACTGTTCGTGCTGGTGCTCGGCTCGATCGAGTTGCGGCGAGAGTTTCGTGCGCAGCCCGAGGCAGAAAGCGCCCCGGCCTCAGCGCCCATTGCGCCGTGGATGACCTGGCTGTTGCTCTTCGTCGGCGGCGTGATCCACGGTGCGTTCGCGACCGGCGGCCCGATGGCCGTGTACGTCGCGGGGAGACTGCTCGCGGATCACAAAGCCCGCTTCCGAGCGACGCTCTCGGCGCTGTGGCTGGTGCTCAACGCGGTCGTGCTCGCCGGCTACGTCGCGCTGCATCGGGTGACGCAACAGTCGTTGCGATCGACGGCGATGCTGGCGCTGCCGCTCGTGCTCGGAATGCTCTTCGGCGAATGGCTTCATCACCGCGTGCCGATGAAGGTGTTTCGCCGCGGCGTGTTCGTCTTGCTGACCGCCGCCGGTGTGGTGCTGTTGCTGCGCGCGTAGCGTGAACACCGGTCAGAACGTAGCTCGGTTCGCCCCTTCGACACCGCTGTGCTCGTGCCTCGCACAGCTTGCTCAGGGCGAACGGGGGAATCTCGATCTGTCGCGGACGGATGCGATCATCCGTCTCTCACAGAGCGCTACCCGGCGTTCGTTCTCTTGCGCCGCTCCGAAGTCGTGCGCCACTCGGTCACGGTGTCGCGCGGATGCATCGGCCCGTCGAACTGCAGCGCGAACGCTGCGTCGAGATCGGTGATCCCCGCGGTGCGCACGTAGAGGGTCTTGCGCGAGTACGGGAGGAAGAAGAGTCGGAACGGGAAGAAGTTCTTCACCACCACGATGTCGGCGCGGAGGATCGGAAGGCCGACGTCTTCGTAGAACGAGGGCTTGAGCGCCAGTGCCGGGCCTTCGGTGACCACCAGCGAGACGCATCCCAGATCGAGTACCGCGATGCGCTCGAAGCCGGGGAGGGTGACGA
>CBIHQZ010000295.1:0-7435 GCA_966212315.1 uncultured Myxococcales bacterium | reverse complement strand
GCGGGCCAGCGTGGTGAGCGCGCCGGCCGACGAGAGATGCACGATGTGAACGGGGGTCCGGATCTCCTTGCACAGGCGATAGAGCAGCTCGATCGCTTCGTCCTCCGCACTCGGCGGTCGCGAGCGGAGATACGTCGCATACGAACGCGGGTCCGGCGCCGGGTTCTCGCTCTTCATCGCGCGCTCCGCCGCGTCGATGGGCCCCGGCACTTCGGCATGCACCATGAAGACGGCGCCGGTGCCGTGCAGCTGCTTCAACGCCGCGCGCACGTCGTCCGCTTGCACGTAGGGAAACTCATCGACGCCCGAGGGCACGAGGAAGCATTTGAATCCGAGCGCACCGCGATCGAGCACCTTCGCGAGTCCGTGCGCGTCCCCGCTGGTGTTGTCCGGAATCGCGCCGCCCCACAGGCCGATGTCGACCGCTACGCGTCCGTCGAGAAGCTCGGATTTCGCCGCCACGCCGCTGGCGCTGGTCGTGGGCGGAATGCTGTTGAGGGGCATGTCGACCACCGTGGTGATCCCGCCTGCCGCGGCCGCGCGAGTCGCCGACTCGAATCCTTCCCACTGTGTGCGTCCGGGTTCGTTGATGTGGACGTGACTGTCGACCACACCGGGAATGATCGTCGCGTCGCCGGCGTCGATCACCGGCGCCCCGGCCGGCACGTCGTCGTATCCCGAGACCTTGGCGATCCGCCCGTCTCGCACGTGAATGCTCGCTGCGCGCACTCCGTCCGGAGTCACCACTCGCCGCGCACGAAAGATCTGTTCGCTCGCCATCGCCGCCGACCTCGCTGACTCAGTGACTCGGAGTGCCTTGTTCGATCCACGCGCCGATGCGCGCGCGCTCGGGATCGGTGATGTGTGTGATGTTGCCGAGCGGCATGTTCCGCAGGGTCACCACGCGCAGGCGAATACGATCGGCGTAGCGCACCACTTGCTCGCGCGTCTCGAACACCACCCCGTTGGGCGGCGCAGTCACCGCACTGTTCGTGGGATGCTGCGAGTGACACGGCACGCATCGTTCACGGAACACCGGCTCGACCTCGGCCCAGTGCACCGGACCCATGTGCGAACTCTCGTCGTCGACCGGCGTCACCGGCGGCTTGAGCCCTTCGGGATTCGCGAACAGCACCAGCATCGCCACACACGTTCCGAAGAACACCAGCGTCGCGGGGAAGAGCCACTCGCGATAGGTGAACCGGATGTTCATCAGGTGGCGGATCGTCGCGCTCCCGATGACGAGCACGATGAGGATCAGCCAGTTGAGCGCGTGCCCGAACGTCGTCGGGAAGTGGTTGCTCAACATGATGAAGAGCAACGGGAACGTAATGTAGTTGTTGTGAACCGATCGCTGCTTCGCCTGGTAGCCGATCGCCGGATCTTGTTCGCGGCCTTCTTCGGTCGCGCGTACCAGCTCGCGCTGCGACGGCACGATCGTGAACCAGACGTTCCCCGTCATGATCGTTCCGAGCATCACGCCCACGTGCATGTACGCCGCGCGCCCGCTCAAGAAGTGAAACTGCACCGCACTCATCGCGAGCACGGTGCCGACCGAGCCGATGAATCCAGCCGTCGGATTCTTGCCGATCGGCGAACGCCAGATCTGGTCGTAGATCACCCACGCGCCGATGATCGTTCCGAGGCCGATCGCGATCGACGTCTTCGCGCCGATGTTCGCGACCGCGGGGTCGGTCATCAGCGCCGCGCCGCCCATGTAGTAGACGAGGATCAGGAGCGAGATCCCGCTCAACCAGGTGATGCCGTTCTGCCACTTGAACCAGTGGAGGGTCTTCGGCATCTGCCCCGGCGCGAGGAACTTCTTCTCCATCTGGTAGAAGCCGCCGCTGTGCAGCATCCAGATCTCGCCGATCAGCCCGGGCTTCGGGTCCTTCGGCATCTCGAGGTTGCGGTCGATCCAGTTGAACAACATCGAGTTGCCGATCCACATGATTCCCGCGATGAGATGAACCCATCGGGCAATGAGGTGGAGCAACTCGCTCACGTGCGACGACATCGCCGGCGATGATACGAGAGGACTCTGCGCGTCTGCAGCACTAGACTCGC
Source organism: uncultured Myxococcales bacterium (assembly GCA_966212315.1). Lineage (GTDB taxonomy): Bacteria > Myxococcota_A > Polyangia > Polyangiales > CBIHQZ01. The sequence continues at coordinate 5,368 of CBIHQZ010000295.1, read as the reverse complement.
CCCCCCTCGCGCATTGCGCGCGATGAAAGAGGCCGAATCATGACCCTCGCTCCCCTCCCCGGTGTCGTCGTGCACGGGGCCATCGCTCCGCGCTACCGCGAGATTCTCTCGGACGAAGCGCTCGCATTCGTCGCGGATCTGGTGCGCACGTTCTCGCCACGACTCGACGCGCTGCTCGCGGCACGACGCGAGAGACAGCCGGCCTTCGCGGATCCGCGCGCGTGGGATTTCCTCGCGGAGACTGCCGACGTTCGCGATGCAGAATGGCTTGTCGCCGAAGCACCCGAGGCGCTGCGCGATCGCCGCGTGGAGATCACCGGACCGGTCGATCGCAAGATGATCATCAACGCGCTGAACTCGGGCGCGAACATGTTCATGGCGGACTTCGAAGACTCGAACGCGCCGACCTGGGACAACGTGATCAGCGGGCAGATCAACCTCGCCGACGCGGTGCGCGGCACGATCGAGTTCACCGTGCCCGAGACGGGCAAGCGCTATGCGCTCCAGGCGAAGACCGCGGTGCTCCTCGTGCGCCCGCGCGGGCTTCATCTTCGCGAACGCCATGTGACCGTCGATGGTCGCGACGTCCCCGGTTCGCTGTTCGACTTCGGTCTGTTCCTTTTCCACAACGCGAAGGAACAACTCGCGCACGGTGTCGGCCCGTACTTCTATCTTCCGACGCTCGAGCATCACCTCGAAGCCCGCTGGTGGAACGACGTCTTCGTTCACGCGCAGAAAGCACTCGGCGTCCCGCGCGGGACGATTCGCGCGACCGTGCTGATCGAAACGCTCCCCGCTGCGTTCCAGATGGACGAGATCCTCCACGAACTCCGCGAGCACTCGTCGGGGCTCAACTGCGGGCGCTGGGACTACATCTTCAGCTTCATCAAGAAGCGCGCAAACGATCGCACCGCGCTTCTTCCCGATCGCGCCGTGGTCACGATGGACAAGGCGTTCCTGCGCGCCTACTCGCTGCTGCTCATCAAGACCTGCCACCGCCGCGGCGCGCACGCGATGGGCGGAATGGCCGCGCAGATTCCGATCAAGGACGATCGCGCCGCGAATGACAAAGCGCTCGCCCGCGTCCGCGCCGACAAGCTGCGCGAGGTGACCGACGGTCACGACGGAACGTGGGTCGCGCACCCGGGTCTCGTGCCCGTCGCTCGCGACATCTTCGACGAGCACATGAAGACGCCGAATCAGATCGCTCGTCAGCGCGACGACGTGAAGATCGCGCGCGAGGCGCTGCTCGAAGTGCATCAGGGGCCGCGCACCGACGACGGGCTGCGCCACAATATTCGCGTCGGCGTGCAGTACCTCGAGGCGTGGCTGCGCGGAAACGGATGCGTGCCGCTCTATCACCTGATGGAAGACGCTGCGACCGCCGAGATCTCGCGCGCGCAGGTGTGGCAGTGGCTGCACTACGGCGTCGAGACGGACGACGGACGCGCGGTTAACCCCGAGCGATTCCGCGCGACGATCGCAGAAGAGATGGAGCGAGTGCGCGGCGAAGTCGGCGACGCGCGATTCGCAAGCGGCCGTTTCGACGAGGCACGCGCGCTCTTCGAGAAGCTCTCGCTTGCCGACACGTTCGAGGACTTCCTCACCGTGCCCGCATACGAATTGCTCTGACCGAGCGTTCGCGCGCCGATTCAATCCTGCAAGATCTGGAAAGCGCGGCACGTGTGACCTGCACTCAATCGCACTTCTCCAACGCGAACTCGTAACGCGCGGCCGTCACCATGCTAACGGCGTCCTCGTCACCCGCCCGCTCGCACTCGATTTCCCGCTGCATTCGCATCCGGCACGTCCGTTGCTGATTCCGCGGGCATGACGTTGCTTCATCGCCTCGGTGGCGTTCTCGCGGCGAGGTCCGAATGATTGCCGCATTGATCGTCGCCGCGCAGCTCCATGTCGCGACGCCTGTCCGCGCCACGCGCGTGATTCGTCACGACGAACGACCGCCGCTGCTTCTCGTCTCGGTCGGCGTGGCCGCGCTCGCAACGGGTGCGGTGCTGGGCGTATTCGGCGTCGTCCCCTCCTCAGTCGAACTCGACGCACGGTGCCCGGATCGACGCTGCGCGGATCGCGACATCAATCGCGTCACCTTCGATCGCGTGCAGTCGTTCTCGTGGGGCGCGGATCTCGCGTTCGGCATCGGCGCGTTCTACGTGGCCGCGGGCGCCGCATGGTGGCTCGTCGCGCACTTCGATCGGCCGGTGGTGCAGATCGCGCCGGCAGTAGGAACAGACGGCGCCGGGTTGATCGCGACGGGGAGGTTCTGATGAGTGCGTTGTTCTCGCGATCGCGACGCGCAGTGAGTGCCCTGTGCGCGATGGTCCTCACCGGATGTGTCGTCCCCACGGTCACGTGGGACGGCGACGGCGGACACGACGGCTCGCATTCCACAGCGATCGACGGTCGTGTTCTCGCAAGAGTGCGCGGCACCGTTCGCTACCGCACGAGCAGCGGCAGCGGCTCGCAGGCGACCACGCTTCGCATCAGCGTCGATCCGGTGGAACTCGGCGACGCGATGACCTCGGTGTGTCGTCCCACCCTCGCGTGGCAGCCGCAGTATCGAAGCATCCAGACGCCCGCCCCGAATCCGGCTTCGTACGAATTCGACGGCATCGAGCCGGGGCGTTACTGCGCGCTCGTGGTGCTCGACTTCGAACCGTTCTCGAATCCCGGTGACCCGATCGGATGCGAAGACCTCGTGATGCCCGAGCGCATCGTCGACGTCACAGTGCCGCTGACGACCATCCCCGACTTCGTGCTCGAGCCCCCACGCGAGTGTCACTGAATGATCGCGCGCTTCACCGTCCTGCCGGACGCACCGCGCGCCGGAATGCCTCCACGCCGCGGGTATTCAGCACTTCGCTTCTTCGCAAGCCGCCCCGTCTCGCCATCGCGACGCCGTAGGGCAGGTTCGCGAATGCGCCGGTGGAGTGCGCGTCGCTCGAGATGACGAAACGGATCTTCCGTTTGCGCGCCTCGCGAATCCAACGCGGCTCCATGTCGAGTCGATGCGGATCGCCGTTCACTTCGATCGCCGCTTCGGACTCGGCGATGACATCGAGGATCTCTTCGACGCGGCATTCGAACGGCGGTCGATCGAGCAATCGTCGCCCCAGCGCATGTCCCCAGATCTTGAAGACGGGCAACCGCATCGCTGTGGTGATCCGCCGGGTCATCTCGTCGGCATTCATCTTCATGCGCGCGTGCACGCTCGCGATCACCACGTCGAAGCGTTCGAGCACACGGTCGGGATAATCGAGCGAGCCGTCGGCGAGGATGTCGGACTCGGTACCGCGCAGCAGACGCACGCGCACGAGTTCCTGCACACGATCGATCTCGTCCCACTGCGCCTTCAATCGATCGAGCGTGACGCCCCCGGCGTAGTTCGCGGTGGGTGAGTGATCGGTGATCGTGAGGTACTCGATGCCCATCGCGTCGGCCGCACGCGCCATCTCTTCCACCGTGTGCCGTCCATCCGAGAAGGTCGTGTGGCAGTGCACGAGACCGCGAATGTCGCCGGTGTCGACGAGGTCGGCGAACGGATCGTCATTGGCGCGCGGATGCACCAGTTCGCCGGGCCCCTCGCGCAGTTCGGGCGGCACGAACGCGAGCCCGAGCGCCGCGTAGAAGTCGTGCTCCTCGTGAAGCGGCACCGCATTCCCGAACGCGTCGAGCAACGTGCCGTCGGATCGCCAGGTGAACCCGCTATCCGCGGCGATGGCATCGAGTCTCTCGAGATGTGAAGTGGTGCCGGTCTCGCGCATCAGCGTCGAAACGAATGCGCGCGGCTTCACTGCGTGCACCCGCACCTTCGCGCCGGTGGCGTGACGAACGGAAACGGTCGCGTCGCCTCGTTGCACTTCGCCCACGACGCGAGGATCGTCGGCCACACGATCGAGCACGCGCGTCGGCGCATTCGACTCGGCCACCAGATCGACCGCCGACACGACCTCCTGCCAGCGTCGCGTCTCACCCGCGAGTTCCACGCGTGTCGCAACGGGTTCCAAGCGCGCGATCATCGACGCGCCGAGCACCCGCGCATCGTAGAGCAGCATCGACCCGCGTCGCTCGTCGGCGCGCTCGATCGCATCGAGCATCCGTTTTTCGGTGGCCGGACCGATGCCGTGAATCTCGCGCACTCGCCCCCCGCGGCATGCGTCGCGCAACTGCTCGATCGTCTCGATGCCGAGCACCTCGTGAATGCGCTTCGCCCGCGCCGGCGACACATTCGCACGCTCGGCGATTGCGACCACGATGGCCGGCATCTCGTGACGCAAGCGATCGAGCGTCGTCGATCGACCGTCGCGCAGCATTTCTTCGATCGTTGCCGCGAGTCCCGCGCCGATGTTCGGGATGCTCTTCAACTCACCGCGCGCGGCGAGACCCGCGAGATCGCCTTCGAACGAGGCAATCGCCGCAGCGCCGCGTTCGTACGCACGCGCTCGGAATCCACTGTCGCCTCCTTGCATCGTGAGCCGCTGCGCGATCTCCCGAAGCGCATCGACGATGGCGAGCCGATCCATGACGAGGAGATCAAGCAGACAGCGCGCCACGAGGCAGCGGTGCGAACCGCAATCCCGTCAGTTGGCGAGCATCCGCCGCGTGAAACTCGCACCATCACCGGGCACGCGCACCGCATCGGCGTCACCGACGAGTATGGTCAGCGCACGGACGAGTACCCGCGCCTCGCGCTGTTCCGCCGACTCGCGCGAAAGATCCGCGAATCGTCGCGCCGCCAACAATGCCTCGGCGAACCGACCCGCCTGCGCGCACAGTTGCGCTCGCGTACGCGCCGTCTCGATCCCGTTCGGATGCGACCCGAGCAATTCGAGCGCTCCGTCGAGGTCACCGATCTGTGCACGCGAGCGGGCGAGTTGTGCGACGTCGTGTTCACTCTCCGTCGCGCGGGCGGGAACGATCGCGAGCACCTGCGCCGCTTCTCCCGTCCGACCGCGCGCTGCGAGCAACCGCGCATAGCCGAGGTACGGCGGGAGATATCCGGGGTCCGCGTCCATCGCGCGACGCAGCAACGACTCGGCGCTCATCGGCTGACCATCGCGTTCGGCCACCGCCGCTCGATGCTCGAGATCGAGTGCCACCTGTCGCGCGAGTTCGCGCATCGACGACGCACTGGGCGTCTGCGCATGACTCACGCGCGGCATCACGGAACTCGCGGCGGCGCACGCGATCAGCGAAGCGATCATCCGGGCACGCCACGTCACGCGCGAAATCCTAGCATTCACCGCGCCCTCGATTCGATTTGTCGGTCGCTGCGGAGTAGGACGCCCGCCACGGCCGTTATAGAGTCCGCGCAAATCGCCCATCTGGAGGCCTCGTGAGTCAGTCTTCG
>CBIHQZ010000294.1:0-7441 GCA_966212315.1 uncultured Myxococcales bacterium | reverse complement strand
CAGTCTGGTGACGAACCGACGGGGAAGGCGGTAGGAGGTACGCGACGCCGTCGATCAACTCGTGACGCCGATCCGAGGGCCACCTGCAGTACTCGGCGTAGGTGTGACGGCCGAAATCGCGAACGGGAAGGCCCATGGCGCGAGCGTGATGGTGCCACGGCGCGAAGTGCGGTTGCCTCTCGATGCGGTTGACCGGTGCAGTTTCGGCGCGGCGCCTCCACCGCGCCAAAGGTCAGTTGTCGAAGGAGAAGTACTGATTCGAGGGCAGCGTGAGTAGCTGCAACGCGGTGCTGCCGATGCCGGCAGTGCTTCCGGAGAAGATCGCGTAGGTCGGGTCGCCCAAGACGCCGACCGGACCGAACCGGGCGCCTGAAGTCGATCACGGCGACAGGCCTGCGAATCGAGCCCACGTACGCTTCGACTCGCGCCGCCGACCGTGGCTACGCACTGAGCATCACGTCCGACGACAACAACAACATGACGAACGATGCCGAGACCCTGACGTTCACCCGCAACGGGCCGATCGTCACGGCGATGGCGTCTTCCGGGACCGTGTCCGGCACGGTGACGCGAACGCTCGACGCGCGACTCCGCACCGGGAGCGTCCAGGTCACCGGCAGCGCGGCGCAGACGTACACCTACGACGCCGACGATCTGATTACGGGGGTCGGTGCACTGACGGTGACTCCCGATTCGACCAACGGACGCCTCACCGGCACGTCGGTAGGCGTCGTCACGACGACGCGCGAGTACTACGCGAACGGCGACGTTCACTTCGAGCGCGCGCGCATCAGCGGCGCCGACATCTTCGTGCGCGAGTACACGCTGTACGACTCGGCGGGCCGGATCAAGGAACTGACGGAGACCGCCGGTTCGACCTCGCATCATCTCGTCTACACGTACGACGCGAACGGTCGACTCACCGACGTCTCGGTGGACGGGACGGCCGCTTCCAACTACGGGTACGACGCGAACGGCAATCGCAATTCGGGCTTCACGACGAGTAGCAACGCGTTCACCACCGCGGGGACGATCACCGACGTTACTACCGACAACCGCGACATGCTGCGGACGTACCAGGGGACGACGTACGGATACGACACGCTCGGCCGCCGGACATCTGCGACGGAGCCCTCGCCGGCCGCGCCGACGACCTACGGATACGACGCGCTCGGCAATCTCACTCGCGTGACGCTGCCGAACGCGACGCAGATCGGCTACGTGCTCGATCCGATGCGCCGGCGCATCGCGCGGACACTTGACGGAAGTGTCGTCCAGCGGTTCGTCTACCTCGACGCCCTGCACCCGGCCGCGGAAGTCGATGCGACGGGTACCCCGCTGCGAACATTCGTGTACGGCGGCACCAGCAACACACCCGAGTTGATGATTCAGGGGTCCACGACGTACCGGATCATCACAGATCATCTCGGCAGCCCGCGGCTCGTGATCGACACGAGCACGGGCACGATCGTTCAGCAGATGGCGTTCGACGAATTCGGGAACGTCACCCAGGACACGAACCCCGGGTTTCAGCCCTTCGGATTCGCCGGTGGACTCTATGATCGGGATACGGGGCTGACGCACTTCGGCGCGCGTGAGTACGACGCGCGGGTGGGGCGGTGGTTGACGCTGGATCCGATCGGGTTCCGCGGGATGTCGAGCAATCTGTATGGATACGTCCTGAGTGACCCCATCAATTACTACGACCCAACCGGTCTATTCCTCGATACTCCCCCCGACTGGTTTGCGAGCGGGGTCTTCGCCGCTGGATTAATAATTGCGACCAACAGCTTGACTGGCATTCTTCCCGCGACATTGGCGATAGCACCACCGATCGGGCTCGGTCTGATGGGGCTCGCAAGTCTCTATTTCGCCTACCAGGCACTCGACACGTACGTGCTGACGCCCAGGCAGCAAATCCAGGATGCTGAAGATCGTGCCCGGGACGCAATCGAGCGCGAAAGGCGCGGCCAAAATAGAATCGACGATGAACTGGAACAACAGGAGCGCGAATGCCGGCCCCGAGACGCATCTTGATCAGTGACCAGGATCGAAAGGCGATGACGATGCGTAATTCTGCGCTCGCCGAGTGGACACTCGTGCTTTCGCCATTGCTAGTGTTCGGTCTGGGCGCCGCCTCGAATTTCGGGCGAGTTTGGCAGCTGACGCGGCGATTTTCAGGGCCAGTATCGACTGTCGATTCCGTAAGAAACATTATCTTCGCCAAACCCGCATTCGACAGCCAAATACCAGCGTGGCAGGCGTATGTAAGCGAAAAGGCATTGCTCGGCGCGACCCAGCTATCCACCGGACTCGTTCTTTGCCTCTTCATGCTGATGGTCCTCGCACTTGTGCGTCGTACGCGACGGATGGGCACGTATATCCTTGATCTGGAAGCGACGCTGTCGCGCCTGGATCAGCGCGACAGTCGGCAGTGAAAAGGACGACCTGCACCTCACTTGGCCGGTCTTCCACGCGACTCCGCTGTCACGCCCGACTCTCTCCGCATGAACTCCGACCCCGACCCCGCAACTCTCGTGGAGCGCGAATTCGTTCGTGAGCCCGCCGGACACACTCTTCGGGTGCTCATCCGCTTCCTCGCCGAGGGACCCGAGCGCGCCATTCTGCTCGATCCCTCGAACTCACCGCTGGGGCGAGGCGCCTTCTCGAGCGATTGGAACCCTTCCTGATCTCCCGACGAGAACAGTCAGGCTGGCCCGGAACTGAGTTGATGGGTGCTAGTGCGACCGTCCTTCGCTATCGCGCAGTCACCGAAGCCGTAGGCGTCGTCATCGGCGCCACGGAATCCTTGTTCGACTGGGTGCAGCCGCATCTACCCGAGGACCTCGCCATTCTGGCCTCTGACGACCGGCCTCTGTTCTGGTCGGTCGCACACGAGAGAATTGGCGGCGTTCGGCTTCGCAAGGATCAGTTCGACGACCTGTTGGCGCTTGAGCCCGGAATGAAAGATCTGTTCGATGCAGTTCGGCGCTAGTGCGTTGCCGTTCAAACGCACATCAATTTCGTTTCTGCGTTTCGTGGTTGGACCGGTGGCTCTGCTTTCGTTGATCGATTCGGGATGCCGGTCCGGACCCGTCCGTCGCCATTCCTGATCGACCAATTGCGTCCCGCGCGAATGCGTGTCTTCTCGGAATTATTCGGGAACGCGCTGGCCAAGTTCACCTTCAATCAGACATGCACCGCGCTTCGAATGAGTTCGGTTACGTGATACGGTTCAGACCTCGACAGCCAGGGAGCAGCGAATTTTTAAGCCACGGGATCGCAATAACCGTTTCGGGATTACCCGGTGACATGGCGCTGATATTTTCAGAGGACTTCGTGGGAACCTCTTTCGCTCCATCGGAGAACGAACAACTGGAATCCGTCATTGCACCGATCGTCGATCGGTTCATGTCGACCTGCGTCGGACGACCGGAATTGCCTCGAGTTGTCAGCTGCCGAACGTTCCCGGCAGGCGAACGGTGCCCGTTGACCCGTTAGTAAGCTGTCTGCCGCCGCCTGCCGGACCCTGCCGCCGCAGCCATCGGCTGACGCCTCATGAACTCGTCGCGTTCGTTACGCAGGCGCACCGAGTGTCCGGACCCCCTCACTTCCCCGATCTCCCGCGCGGTCTCCGCTGTTATTGACACCCCGGACCGATCTGACTAGCGTCCCGGCGCCCACGCGACCTGCCCCCCAGTGGGCCTACAGCCCCACAAGGAAATTCATGGCGTTCGAGCTGTCTCCGGAGCGTAAGGCGGTCCTCGATGACCTCCTTCCCCGCTACCCCACCAAGAAGGCCCTCACGATCCCCCTTCTGCATCTCGCGCAAGAACAAGAAGGGTTCGTTTCGCCGGACGTGATCGATTACGTCGCTCGCACGCTCGATGTGAGCACCGCACACGTTCAGGGCGTCGTGACCTTCTACACGATGTACATGCAGAACAAGGTCGGCCGGCACTGCATCTGGGTGTGCCGCACGCTGAGCTGCGATCTCATGGGGGCCGAGAAGATCCAGCATCATCTCGAGAAGAAACTCGGGATCCACGCGGGCGAAACCACCAAGGACGGCGAGTACACGCTGATGAAGGCCGAGTGCCTCGCGGCGTGCGGACAAGCCCCGATGATTCAGCTCGACGACGAGTTCTTCGAGAACCTCACGCCCGAGAAGGTCGACGCGATCCTGGCCGACGTGAAGAGCCGTCAGATGCCGGGGAAGATCGCGTTCTCGCCGACGTCGGCACGTCGGGAGAAGTGAGCGGAGCCATGACGGTCGAGAATCCGAACATCCTCACGAAGAACTACAACAACGCGGACTCGTGGACCCTCGCGGCCTACGAGAAGGCCGGCGGCTACCAGATGCTTCGCAAGGCGATCGGCATGGAGCCGGCGAAGATCGTCGACGAAGTGAAGGCTGCCAACCTTCGTGGCCGCGGCGGCGCAGGATTTCCGGCGGGCATGAAGTGGAGCTTTCTCAAGCCGAACCCGCCCAAGCCGAACTACCTGGTGATCAACGCGGACGAAGGCGAGCCCGGGACCTTCAAAGACCGCACGATCATGGAGCGCGATCCGCATCGCGTGCTCGAAGGGTGCATGATCGCGGCGCTCGCGCTCGACATCCACACTGTCTACATCTACGTCCGCTGCGAGCTCATCCTCTCGATCCGCCGTCTCGAGGACGCGGTGCGTGAAGCGCGCGCCAAGGGCTATCTGGGGAACAGCGTCGCGGGAAAGAGCTTCGCGCTCGACATCGTGATCCACCCGGGTGCCGGCGCGTACATCTGCGGCGAAGAGACGTCGCTGCTCAATTCACTCGAAGGCAAGCGCGGCGAGCCGCGATTGAAGCCGCCGTTCCCCGCCATCGCGGGTGCGTTCGGTGCGCCGACCATCGTGAACAACCTCGAGACCATCGCGACGATCCCGACGATCATCGACATGGGCGGCGAGAACTTCTCGAAGCTGTCGAAGCTCCATCACCTGAAAGACGGCGGCGTTCGCCTCTACGGCGTGTCGGGACACGTCAACAAGCCGGGCGTCTACGAAGCGGTCGTCGGCATCACGCTGCGCGAACTGATCTACGACCTCGGTGGCGGCATTCGCAACGGCGGCAAACTCAAGGGCGTCATCCCGGGCGGCAGCTCGACGCCGGTGCTTCGCGAAGAAGACCTGGTGAACGCGCCCGACGAGAAGTCACCGCTGCATGCGTGGCACGGCAAGAGCCATCTCGATGTGCCGATGGGCGTCGACACGATGCGCGGCCTCGGCACGATGCTCGGCACGTGCTGCGCGATCGTCATGGACGACACGACCTGCATGGTCCGCGCGGCGCAGAACCTGATGACGTTCTACAAGCACGAGTCGTGTGGCCAGTGCACCCCGTGCCGCGAGGGCACCGGCTGGATGGCGCTTCTGTGCACCAAGCTCGAAGACGGCACCTGCACCGAAGAAGAACTCGCGACCCTCACCGACGTCGCGAACAACATCATGGGCAATACGATCTGCGCGCTTGGTGATGGCGCAGCGATGCCGATGCTCGGCTTCATCCAGAAGTACCGAGCCGAATTCGAGGCTCACGTGAAGAACCACAAGTGCCCGCAGGGCGCGAGGTGGCACTGATGGAACTCCGTCCTCCCAGTAGCCCCGCCGAGATCATCGCGTTCGTGGTGTTCGCGGCCATCGCGCTCATCGGCGCGCTCGCGACCGTCATCATGCGCAATCCGATCCGCAGCGCGGTCGGGTTGTTCTTCCACATCCTCGCGCTCGCGGGTCTCTACCTCGTTCTCGGCGCGCAGTTTCTCAGCGTGATCCAGCTGCTCGTGTACGCGGGCGCGGTGGTCGTGCTCTTCGTCTTCGTGATCATGCTGCTCGGCCCGGCGGCGGACACCCCCAGGGACGCGCGCGGAACCATCCCGCGCACCGTGGGCGTCATCGCCGCAGCGGCAGCCGGGATCATTCTGATCGCCACGACGCTCGGATACGTGAAGCGCGAACTCCCGGTTCGTCCGACGGACTACGGCACGCTCAAGGTCATCGGCGAGTACCTCTTCAACACCGCCGTGATTCCGTTCGAACTCATCGGCATCACGCTCGTCACCGCCGTCGTCGGCGCCTTCGGCGTCGCGCGCGGTCATCACAAGAAGCGCGCGAAAGACGAAGACCTCGCCGGTTCACTGAACCCGGGCGCGGAGAAGTCGTCGACGAAGCCCACCGTGACGGCAACGCACGGCGCGTCGGAGGGGCACTCGTGAGAATCGAACTTTCACACTATCTCGTCCTGTCGGGCGTGCTGTTCACCATCGGCGCCGCGGGCTTTCTCGTGCGCCGCAACGCGCTGGTCGCGTTGATGAGCATCGAACTGATGCTCAACGCGGTGAACCTCACGCTCGTCGCGTTCAACCGCTGGCAGCCGCTCGTCGACATGCCGGTCCGTCGGGCCGCCAATGCGCCGGCCGCCGCTGACACCGCGGTGCAGACGATCTCCGCCATCCCGCACCACGGGCAGGTCTTCGCGTTCTTCGTCATCGCCGTCGCTGCAGCAGAAGCCGCTGTCGGACTCGCGATCGTTCTCTCCCTCTACCGCGTGCGCAAGGTCGTTCGGACCGACGACGCCAATCTGTTGAAGGAATGAACCCTCACTTCGCCAACTTCGTCGGCGCCGGCGTCGACCAGTACAAAGTCCTCGGGTGGATCGTTCTCCTTCCACTCCTCGGCGCGATCATCAACGGCTTCTTCGGCAAGAAGATCGGCCGCGAGGGCGTCTACATCACGGGTGTAGCCACCGTCGCCGCGTCGTTCCTTCTTTCGATCTTCGCCTTCGTCGCGCTCGTCAAAGCGGGCCACGCAGTGCCGCATGTCGAAGGCGCCGAAGCAGCGGGCGAGGGTGGCGAACACCCGGTCGTGCAGCTGTCGTACATGGCCTGGGAGTGGTTCAAAGCTCCCATCGGCGGTGGCGAAGCGGTCGCGCTGAAGTTCCGCTACATCCTCGATGCGCTCAGCGGGATCATGCTCCTCGTCGTCACCGGCGTCGGCACGCTGATCCACATCTACTCGACCGGGTACATGTCGCACGACGAGGGGTACGCGCGGTTCTTCGCGTATCTGAACCTCTTCATGTTCTCGATGCTCAACCTCATCCTCGCGGACAACATCGTTCTGTTGTTCGTCGGGTGGGAAGGCGTCGGTCTCTGCTCGTACCTGCTCATCGGCTTCTGGTTCACCAATCCGCAGTACGCGAGCGCGGGTCGCAAGGCCTTCATCGTGAACCGCATCGGTGACGTCGGCGTCATCCTCGGGATGACGATCCTCGCGTGGAAAGCGGGCGCCTACGAGTTCGGCTCGCTCCGCGACGTCTTCGCGATGGACCACAGCCCGGCGCTCCAGGCGCTGAGCGCGCCGGCGGACATGGACGAGTTCCTCGCGTCCACGCTCTCGTTCGGCAGCT
>CBIHQZ010000293.1:0-7443 GCA_966212315.1 uncultured Myxococcales bacterium | reverse complement strand
ACGATGATGCAGCGCGACCTGCGGCTCGTTCGTCGGCATCATCTGCGGATCTTCCGTCGCATCGCCGTCGTTCAGTTCGCCGCTGCCCGCGATCGTGTGCGAGACGGATTGCATGTCCAGCGACCGGATCTGGTGGTTGTTCCAATCGCTGTAATAGGCAATGCCGGTGCGTGCGATCGCGACGTCTTGCGGGAGGTACGTCTTCGATTCGACGCCGCGAACATTGTCGGTACCGAGCCCGGCGACGCCCGTGCCGACCACGGTGCAGATGGTGTTCGGCGCAGGCGTGCACGCGGGCGCTCGTGGCGTCGGATCGACCTGAACGCCGCACGTGCCGCTCTGCTCGAGCCAGGCATCGAGGTCGTCGCCCGCCGGACACGGACTGCATGACGTGATCGCGGCGAGGGTCAACACCGTCGCACCCGGAATCAGGATGGATCGCAGCATCGGGTACACTCCGTAGACCATCAGCGCTGAACGCGGCGGACGCGGCTGTTGCGGGTATCGGCGACGTAGAGATTGCCGGCGTGATCGAAGGCGATGCCGAACGGGCGATAGAACGTTGCCGATGTAGCCGGCCCGCGGTCGCCACCGAATCCCTGTACGAGACAGCGACCCGCGACGGTGCGGATCACGGTCGTCGTGTGGTCGATCGCGCGGATGCAGTGGCTGTAGGTATCGGTGACGTAGAGATCTACCTCGGGGCCGAAATCGATGTAGGTCGGGTTGTCGAATTGCGCCGCAGCTGCCGGTCCACCGTCGCCTGCGTATCCGGCCGTGCCGGGGCCCGCATACGTGGAGATGATTCCGGTCGCGATGTCGATCGCGCGGATGCGGTGATTGCCCGTGTCGGCGACGAAGAGACGACCCGACGGATCGACCACGAGGCCGCCGTTCGGCTCGGGGCTCTCGCCGTACTGCCAGCTGAATTGCGCCGACGTTGCGGGGCCGCCGTCGCCAGCGAAACCGAATGCGCCGGTCCCGGCGAACGTGGTGATCGCGCCGTCGGTGCCGACGCGGCGGATGCGGTGGTTTTCCTGATCGAGGATGTAGAGTTCGCCGCTCGGGCCGTATGTGATGTGTGAAGGTTTGTTGAGTATCGCGCTCGCAAACGGTCCGTTGTCACCGGCGAAGCCCGCCGCGCGTCCGGCGACCACCATCGAGTTGCCGGTGCTCGGGTCCCAGCGACGGATCTTGTGGTTGTGCCACACCGAAATGAGCAGTTGTCCATCGGGCTGGAAGAGCAAATCGGTCGGGTGGTTCATCGCGTCGATCGTCCCGGGAACGCCAGGTGCGACGAGGTCGGCCGTCGCTGGATCGCCATCACCGGGGAACTCGGATCCGACGACGGTCCGAAGCGTGCCGTTTGCCTCGACCGCGCGGATTCGATGGTTGTTCCAATCGACGATGAAGGGCTGGTCTGTCGGCGAGAACTCGAGGTCCACCGGCCAGTAGAGCGCCGACTCTGTGAGCGAGTGACCGTCGCCGTCGAACCCGACGACACTCGAGCCCGCCCACGTGCAGATCGTTCCGTGCCCTTCGGGGCAAACGGTGAGCGAGGGATCGAGAACGGTCGGCGCATCCGCGATGCGGCCTCCGAATCGCCAGAGCATCCCGTTGCTCGGGTGGTCGCTCACGAGGTCGCCACCGACGGCCCAGACTTCACCGGTCGGCGCGATCCAGAGCGAGTGGAAGTCGTAATCGGTGCTCGGCCCCGGAGCGACGGTGTGCCAGTGATTCTGGCGATCGAGGTGCATGACGCTGCCCGAGATCCCGACGGCGACGGGGTTGCCGGTAGCCGGAACGTACAGGCCGTTCAGCGCGGCCATGCCCGTGGTGTCGACACGTCGCCAGCCGCCGCTCCCGTTCGACTCGAGAATCACCGCCGACCCGGTTCCACCGACCGCGAAGCGTCGGTCGCCGTTTCCGTGCACCGTGATCAATTTTCCGCCGAGGTCGTCGCCTACCGGGACCTGCGCCCACGCCGCGCCGTCGTAGTGGAGCGTCGTCGCGTTCGTTCCGACGATCCAGACATCGTGCGCGTTGCGGCCCCAGACCTTGAAGAGTCGTTCGTGCATCTCGACGCCGTTCGGCAGCGCGACATTCGTCCATTGCGTCCCGTCGAAGTGCCAGACGAGGCCGGCGATATCGGTCTGTCCCGCCATGCCGTCGAGCCGTCCCGCGGCCCAGATGTCGTCCGCGGTGGCGCCCCATAGTCCGAAGATGGTTCCCATGCCCGGCGTCGGCGTTCGCACAAACGTGTTCGCGTGCGGGTCGTAGCGGAGGATCACCCCATTCGACCCGGTCATGAAGACCGCGTCGCCGATCCCGTACACCCACCAGAGATCACCCTGATCGAGCCCGGTGTTCAGACGCGTCCAGCGTTGTCCGTCGAAGTGCAGTGCCGTCGGTCCGAGGCCATCGCGGGTGTCGGCGCCCACGACGTACACATCCGAGTTCGACGTGCCCCACACCGAAAGCAGCGCGCCACTCAGGTTCGACATCATCGGCTGCCACACCGGCGGGGCCACGGCCGGCGCTCCACAACCCGCCGCCAGAAGGATCATTGCCGGCATGACGGAGCGGATCGACTGGAGCGATGTCATCGGTCGAAAAGCTATCACTCGGGGGTGAATCACGAGAAGCGGATGGCGCGCGAATCCGCCGAGGAAAAGCCTGCCGCGCCGCTACGTGTTCTTCCGTGAAGTGTCCGGCGTGAGCCGCAACGTTCCACCCGGTGCCGTCGCGTCGACTGCTTCCTCTCGCAGCGCCAGCAGGTCTCCGCGTGCATGCTCCGCGAGCACGTCGATCGGGCCCTCCGCGCGCTTCACATCGCGTGCGAGTTGCATCACGCGGACGCCGCGATTCGAAACACTGGCCATCGCCTCGGTCTTGCCCTTGGTATCGCGCGGCTGCGACACGAGACGCGCCGCCACGAACCCCGGCCGCGCGACGAGTTCGCCCACCGAACGGCTCGTATCGCGACGCAGCACGAGGTAGCTGAACGTCAGCCCTTCCCAGCGCAGCCCTGCCGAGCGCGCGACGGCGTGCAGCCACGGCGGCAGATCCGCGGCGAGGTCTTCGTGGCACCAGTCACGTTCGCGCTCGAGCATCGGGCAGGGGCCCTGATGCGTGCACGGTGCGAACACGCCGAGTCCCGCTTCGATCAAGGCAGCGCGCGCGTGATGCAACGCCCGCGTCTCGGTCCGCGTCGCCGGTTCGATGATCAGCACCACGCCGTCGTCGGCGAGTTGCACGGCTTCGATCGCTGCACGGACGTACTTCGCGATGGCCGCGCCGCGCGCCGCTTCGTCGCCGGCGGCACGCGTTGCCTCGACGAGCGCCGAGCCGATCATCAACACATCGGTGCGCGACGATCCGAGCGCGAGCGCATTCGCGATGGCCGCACCGTCACGAAAGTCGGCGACGTGCGTCTCGAGTGGCGGCAACTCGGCCCCGAGCAGTCCCGCACGTTGCGCATCGCGGGCGATCGTCTGGAGCATTGCGAGCGACTCGGATTCCTGATCGATCGCATCGATACGCGCGGTGACGACGTTGCTCTCTCGCAGCGCGCGCAGCCATCCGAGCGACGTCGCGCCGAGTCCCGCGCCGAGGTCCACGACCCGCAACGGACGCGACGGCAGCGCGCCCGCGCGCACGAGTTCGACCACCGGCAATGCGACCTTGCGAAGATCTCGCGCGAACCAGAAGAGCGCGCGCACCGCGAGCCCGTCGGCGCGTGCGAGTGGCGGATGATCCTCGCCGTTGTAGATGCGCGACTGACGCTCGACGAGCACGCCGAGGGAACGCGGGTCGACCGGACGGCCCACCGCCCTCGCGAGAACACCTTCCCATGCTGCTTCGATCGCACTCGGTGTGTGCACTGCCATCGCGCGCAACCATTGCGCGAAGCCGCCTGCGCGCCAATGCCATTCGCCACACGCTTCCGGCTCGAGAGTGCTGTGCTAGGGTCCGCGCGATGCGCTGGCTCCCTGCATTTGCCGCCCTCGCGTTCGCGATGGTTTCGGGCTCGCTGCTGATGGCGTTTCTCTTCGCGCCGGTCGCGCAGTGCGACGCGGGATGCCTGACGCAGAAGATCTTCTACTTCCACGTGCCCTCCGCGTACTCGATGTACATCGGCGTCGGCGCCTGCCTCATCGGCTCGATCGGCTATCTCTGGCAGCGCAGCCCCGGATGGGACGCGCTCGCACAGTCGGGCGCCGAACTCGCGACCACGTTCGGCTTCGTCGTGCTCACCACCGGACCGATCTGGGCGCGCAAGGCATGGGGGCATTACTGGGTGTGGGATCCGCGTCTCACCACCATGCTCCTCGCGACGCTGATCTTCGTTGCGTATCTCTCGCTCCGCAGCGGCGGCGCCGGCGAAGCGGAGAAGAAGTTCAGCGCGGCCCTCGCGATCATGGGCTCCGCGATCATTCCGGTGATCCACTACAGCGTGCAGCTCTGGCGCGGTCAGCACCCGACCGTGATCTCCCGTGGCGGCGGCGGATTGCATCCGGACATGGGCAAGACTCTCGGGGTCAGCCTTCTCGCGTTCACGCTGTTGTCCGCCGCGCTCCTCGCGCTGCGCACCGCGATGATCCGCAATGAAGCGCGACTCGAAGCGCTCCAGACCGACGCGACGTCGGCGGGGCTTCTCGACGAAGGAAACGGATGATGCGCATCAAAGCATTGCAGTCGGCCGCTCTCGTCGCGGCACTCCTCGCACCGTCGCAAACGGTCCTTGCGCAATCGGTCGTCGCGCCGGGCACGGCTCGCACGGCGACCGAAGCGCCCGGTGGCGCAGGGCTCGCACCGTTGCCCGTCGAACACGTCGTCGCGCAGATGGCGCCTGCTGAATTGGGTCGCGGTCACACCGGTGCGCCCGCATCGGAACGTGCGATGAGCTTCGGCGGCGCGAATGCCGGCGAGTGCCGCGAGTCGGTTCCCGGCGGCACGATGCTCGCCATCGCGTATGCGGTCGCGATCGTATTGATGGGCGCCTACGTGGCTTTCATCGCGTGGAAGAACGTGCAGCTCGCCCGCGCGATCGACGCCCTCGAGGCGCAGCTCGCCAAGAAGACCGGCGCGTCGGACCGGTCATGACGATCGAGCACGTCATCTTCATCCCGGGCGTGTTTCTCGCCGGTCTGGCGATCGGCTACATGATGGGCGCCAAAGCGGTGCGCGAAGAGTTGCAGCGCAAGAAACGCTGAGCGGGCTGTTCGCGCTCTATTCCGCGCGCCCCGGTCGAATGCGCGCGCGCCGTGACATCGGGCACCCGCGTGTTGGGATGCGACGAAGCGGCTCGATAGAGTGCCGCCCTCTACGATGTCAGCGAACGACGATGCAGCGTTGATTCCACGAGCGCAGCGAACGATGGGGTACGCCGTCGTCCTCGCGTTCGCGGGCGTTGCGTCGCTCTTCGCCGGTTCCACCGTGTACACGCAGCATCGAGCGCAGGCGATCGATACCGCCGCACAAGCGATCACCGACAACGCCGCGCCGAGTATCGATCGCATCGCCGCCGCGCGTGGCACTCTTCGCCAACTCGAGTTCCTGCTCACCGAGCAAGCGGACCCGCACGCTCGATTCCAGCCTTCGACCTGGCACACCATCGACGGTCTGCGGCACGCACTCGACGAAGCGGTGCAGGCGTATCTCACGCTGCCGGCGTTTCCGCGCGAGCGAGAGCGCTTCCGTGCGACGCAGCGCGAGTTGCTCGAATTCGACAGCCTCATCTCGAGTGTGCGAGACGCGCGTCGCAACGAATCCGTGCCGACCGGTACCACTGCGTCGATTCACGCGCTCTTCGACCGGCTCGACGCATCGATGGAGGGGATCATCGCGCTCAACTCCGACGAGGCGCGGATCCTTGCCGATCGAATCGAGGCCACCCGCATCTCCGAGCGAAGGTTCGCCATCGTCCTCGATGGTGCAAGCGCCACCCTCGCGCTCGCCGCCGCCGCGCTCATCGTGCTCTTCGTGCGTCGCTCGCAGCGTCTCGTGTCGACAGCGCGGCAACTCGCGGAGGCTCGCGCCGAGGAACTCGATGCGTTTGCCGGTCGCGTCGCACACGACATCAAGAGCCCTCTCGCGGGCGCATTGTTGTGGGCCGAACTCACCGCTCGCCGAACCAGCGAAGACCCGTCGCTCAGCGATCCGCTCCATCGCTTCGAATCGAGTCTTCGCCGCGGGGTACAACTCGTCGACGCGCTCCTCGACTTCGCGCGCTCGGGTGCGCAGGCCGACCCTGCGGCGTCGACGTCGGTGCACGATGTCCTCACCGACCTCGCCGAAGAACTGCGCCCGGTGGCCGAGGCCGAGAACATCACGCTCGTGTTCGAACCGGTCGATCGCGCGGTTCGGGTGTCCTGCCCGGCCGGCGTTCTCACGAGCATCGCCGGCAACCTCGTGCGCAACGCCATCAAGTACATGGGAGCGCGCGAGCGTCGCGAGATCCGCATGGTCGCGAACGTCGCCGACGACGCGGTGAACTTCGTCGTCGAGGACACCGGACCGGGGATGTCTCCGGACGTGGCGAAGATCTGTTTCGAGCCATTTCGTCGCGGTGCCGACGTCACCCAGCCAGGTCTCGGTCTCGGTCTTTCGACGGTGCGTCGGCTGGTCGTCGCGCATCGCGGACATGTCGGCGTGCGCTCGCGCCTCGGGGACGGAAGCACGTTCTGGTTCGACCTTCCGCGGGTGCGCTGAGTACCCGCGGCAGATTTCGAACGCGCGGGGCGTATGTCCTCACGGTCGTCCGTTCGACGGGGACCGTTCAGGTTGCGCGAGAGAAATCACCGCACCGACGAGCGCGAAACGGAGCGCGCCGTTTGACCCTGGCGAGGCCGCGATGCTAGCGTCGAAACGTCACGATTCCTTTGCGATCCCCGCGATTCCGATGAAAATCTGCGCCACCTGCAACGGCTCGTTCGAAGAGGGGATTGCCTACTGTCCCACCGACGGCACCCGTCTCACGACGATCTCCAAGATGCAGGAGTCCGGGCATTCCGTTCCCGCAGAAGCCGTAAAGGCTGCAGAGCAGGAACGCGCCGAGCTCGGAGTCGAAGACCTCACGGGACGTACCGTCGCCGGTCGCTATCAGATCAGCCGGCGTCTCGGTGAGGGCGGGATGGGGATCGTGTATCGCGCCGTCGATACGCGGCTCGAGAAGGAAGTCGCGATCAAGGTTCTCAAAGAGGACTTCGCGCACCGCCAGGACGTCGTCGCGCGATTCACCCTCGAAGCGAAGAGCGCCGCGCGCATCAAGCACGAGAACATTCTCGACGTGACCGACTACGGTCAGACCGAGGACGGCAGCTTCTACATCGCGATGGAGTTGCTCGTCGGCAGCGACCTCGCCGACTCGCTCCAGAAGACCGGCACGATCGAGCCGTACCGTGTCGCCGCGATCATGATCCAAGTGACGCGCGCGCTCGG
>CBIHQZ010000292.1:0-7478 GCA_966212315.1 uncultured Myxococcales bacterium | reverse complement strand
CTGGGCGCCGATGCCAGCGCCGAGTTCGTGGTCGCCGTTCCGCACAACATCATCGGCCCGCGGCAGAAGTACGACGATCCGTACCGCAACGTCGCGAGCATCATGATCAACCTGATGCTCCAGGGCCGGCAGCCGTTCATCTACGGCGACGGCTCGCAGAAGCGGTGTTTCAGCTTCGTTCGCGACGTCGTGCATTCGCTCGCGCGGCTCGCGTTCGACCCGGACGTCGCCGGCGAAGTGTTCAACGTCGGTCCCGACGAAGAGTTCGTGAGCGTCGCGGAACTCGCTCAGCGCCTGGCGCGGTTGCTGGATTTCGATCTCCGCCCGCAGTTCGTCTCGGCGCGTCCGCAAGAGGTCCACCTCGCGACGTGCTCGGCCGACAAAGCGCGCGCGCGTCTCGGATACGCCACGCAGCACACACTCGAAGCAGGGCTCACCGAGATGATCCGGTACATCCGCGACCGCGGTCCGCGCCCGTTCGCGTATCACCTCGACCTCGAGATCGTGAACGAGCACACGCCGCCGACGTGGGCGCAGAAGCTGTTCTGAGATGAAGCCCGCGAAGGGCTCGTCTACACCGCGCTGGCGTGAACCGCTGCTCGTCCTGGCGTTCTTCGTCGTGCTCGTCGCGGCGATGTTCCTCCCGCTCTTCACCGCGCATCGATGGTTCGTGTGGGACGTTCCCGACGAGTACTGGGGCGACCTGGTCTATCTCTGCCATTCGCTTCGCGGCGGTCACTGGCCCGCGTGGAATCCGTTCGATCGCTTCGGGTATCCATTCGCCGCCGACCCGCAGGCCGGTCTCTACAACCCGCTCAATCACGCGATCTGCCTGATCACGCGCGGCGATCCGCCGCTGTTCGCCGCATCGATGCGCGTCCCGATCTACTTCGTCCTCGGCGGATGCGGCATGGTCGCGTTCCTGCGCGCCCTCGGCATCGCACTCGTGCCAGCGTTGATCGGCGGCACCGCGTTCGTCCTCGCGCCGTTCGAACGCTCGATGTGGGAGGTCAATCCCGCCTACGCGCTCGCGGCGCTGCCATGGCTTCTCTGGTCGCTCGAATCACTCGCGCGAAAACCATCCCCGCGCGGCGCTGCAATCGTCGCCCTCGTCGCCGCGTTCGCTACGTCGATCGGTTCGCCGCCTGCGCTGTACTTCACGGTCGTCACCGCGATCGTCTTCACCGCAGTCCGCTTCGCCCGCGAGCGCGCGGCCTGGCGATGGCTCGTGCTCGCGTCGGTCCTCACGCTCGCCCTCGTCGCAGTGATGCTCGTCCCCGCACGCGAGATGGCGCATCTCTCGGTTCAGCAGGGAACAGACTTCGCGCGCATCTCCGCCGGCGGCTACCGGTTGCGCGAACTCCCAGGGCTCGTGTGGCCGCGCAACAAGTACTTGTACTTCGGCCTCCCGGTGCTCGCGCTTGCGCTCACCGGCGCGTTCCATCCGCGCTCGCCGCTGCGACGCGATCTCCGCATCGCATTCGGATCGCTCGCGGTCGTCGCGACGATCTTGATGTTCGGCGCGCACACGCCGCTCTACCGACTCGCGTTCCTCGTGATCCCGGGTGTGAGCGCGTTTCGCGAACCGGTGCGCTACAGCGCCATCGTCGGCACGTCCCTCGCCGTCCTCGCTGCAGCCGGCGTATCGCTCTTGCCACGCGCGCGCATCGCACTTCCCGCGGCGCTCGCGCTCGTCATCGCAGCGGCGTGGCCTGCGCTTCCTTCCGACCGCGATCTGCACGAGGGCCCCGACCCGGGCACCGCCGCGACATGGTCACGACTTCGCCCCCGCATGCCTGCGCTCTCGGACGCATGGCGCGTTCACGACGAGTTCGGCCTCGGTCTCCGCGCCGGATCGCGCTTCGGCTTCCGCGACGCGCGTGGCTACCAGGACCCGCTCTCGCTCGAGCGCTACTCGCGCGTGATCAACGCGATCGCCCACACCCCCGGGCTGCTGCCGCAATACAACGTCCGCTGGATCTTGCGCGGACCGCACTTCCTGCACGGCATCACCCATCACTTCCTCCCCGCGGGTGAAGAAGCGCGCATCGCCGACGATCGTGGTGAAGGCGTCTGGGAGGCTCGCAACCCGACCCCGTTCGCCTTCTGGACCTCTCGTTGCGACGTGTATCGATCTGATGACCTGCTCTTCGCACGGTTGCGCGAACTCGCACCGTCTCGCGTGTGTTTTCGCGAAGGCGCGGTCGACGACACCCACGATGCGCCGTTCGATGCTCGCGATGCGGGGCTCGAATCATTCGGTGCCGACTCGCTTCGCATCGCGATCGACGCCCCCGCGAACGGCTGGCTGGTGGTGAACGAAGCGTTCTATCCGGGCTGGCGGGCGTTCATCGACGGCCGCGAGGTCCCCATCGATCGTGCGAACTACCTGATGCGTGCGATCCGAATCGAACGCGGCGCGCATGTCGTCACGATGCGGTACGCGCCCGCCTACCGACTCGCGCTGCAGGTGCTCGCAGCGTTCGCACTCGTCGTCGCGCTCGCGCTGCTCGTCGTGCGCCGGCGCGACGCGAACATCGCTACGCCGCGGTGATCTGCTTCAATTCGGGCTGATGCTTCTCGGCGTAGTACGTGAGCACATCGAGCGAATCGCGAATCTCGCTCGCGTCGAGATCGCTCTGCGGGAATTCCACGGAGAGCAACACGTCGCCGTCTTCGTCGAGTGAGAACCGCGCCAGCATGATCTCGCCGTTCAATCGCAAGAGCCGCTCGTAGAGGGCCTCGGCCTTCTCGGCCTTCTCCGGCATCCGCGCGATCGGGAGCACCATCAGCTTCACGAAGTCGTCCTCGAACTGCACGACGAGCGGGAACGTTGCGTTCGCCCCACGAAAGCTCGATCGCAGCGTGCCCGACGCGATTCGCGTCACCGGCCAGCCGTTTTCCTGAAGGTACTGTTCGACCTTCTCCGCTTCGTTGAGCTTTTCCATGGCGACGGAGCGTACCAAACCGACGCGGGCCGAGCGGACGAACCGGCGTTGCCGCCACGAGCCAATCGGTTGCGATGTGGGATGCGCGCCGCCGTACGCATGGAGCATGACGGCGCGCACGGTTCGAGCGGATTGGGGGTAGGGCCGTGTCGAATTTGTACGCTTCAGCCGCCGTTCTTGAGGTCGCGCAATGTGGGCTGTGTCGCGAACGCGCAGAGTGAGCGGGATCCTTGCGCAAACGCGCCGATTTCGAGCTGGCATCTCCTTCGCAAAGGGGATCCGCATCGCAGCCCGACCCGACAGTGTGCAACCCCACTGAGCGGACGGAAGAGCGGGTCCGACTTGCTGGAATCGCTCAGGTGATTCATAGAGTCGTACAAATCGCTCATACCGTTCGCTCAGAACAACGACCCCAACGAAGACTCCCGGAGCGCGCAACCATGGAACAGCTTTCGGACAACGAACTTGTTGCTAAGGCCCAGGCAGGAGACGAGCGAGCCCTCGTCACCCTTCTCGAACGTTACCGCCCGGTGGTTCAGCGTCAGCTCCAGCGCTACCCGGTGGACGATGCCGATCGCAACGATCTCGTTCAGGACGCGCTGATGCAGGTGATCCGCAAGCTCAGCACG
Source organism: uncultured Myxococcales bacterium (assembly GCA_966212315.1). Classification (GTDB taxonomy): domain Bacteria; phylum Myxococcota_A; class Polyangia; order Polyangiales; genus CBIHQZ01. The sequence goes on along the minus strand of CBIHQZ010000292.1, from coordinate 3,901 downwards.
TTCCGCGGCGACTCGCAGTTCTCGACCTGGCTGTACCGCGTCACGGCGAACGCCGCGCTCATGCGCCTGCGTTCGGATCGCCGCCGTCGTCAGGCGTCGTTCGATGATCACGCCGGCGAAGCAGAGCAAGCGCTCGCACTGGCGGTCGTGATGCCTGGTGGTGAGTGGAGCGAGCGTGCGGATTCGCGTTACGACGCCGCCCAGCGCCGCGTGCGTCTCGAGCGCGCGCTCTCGAACCTCCCCGAGGGTTACCGCGAAGTCGTCATCGAGCATTATCTCGAAGGCGAGCCCCTTCAGGACCTCGCGGATCGTCTCGGCACCACGGAGAGCGCGGTTCGTTCGCGTCTCCACCGCGCGCGCACCACGCTGCGCCGGATCCTCGCCGACCTCGTCCCGGCCCGCGTCGCGGCCGCCGCGCTCGCGCAGGATCAAGCGGCGTAGAAAAGCGTTCGGGGACGGTATTAGCTTTCTGACATTGCGGGTTATCCCCTGAGAATTCCCGCGAATTTCGGACAAGGCACCCGGCGTGACGATGGACGGAGTACGTCCGCAGAGGGCGGCACGCGGTGATTTCGACGGGAAATGCCGCTCGGAACGAAATGTCAGAAAGCTAATACCGTCCCCCATGTGACATAGCCTGTCCATCGACCCGCACGAGGGCGTACCTGGGATGAACAGAGCGTGCGAGAGTCGCAGCGGCGCGCATGCTGCGATTGCTCCACACCGCGGACTGGCACCTCGGGCACACGCTCGAGGGGATCTCCCGCGAGCAGGACCATGCGCGGTTTCTCGCGTGGCTCGCGACCACGCTGCGCGAACGCCGGATCGATGCGCTGGTGATTGCCGGCGACGTGTTCGATCACGCGCAGCCGTCGGCCGACGCGCAACGGCAGTACTTCGACTTCCTCCGTCGCGTGGCGAAGTCGGCGGTCCGCCACATTGTAGTGGTCGGCGGCAATCACGACTCGGCCGCGCGCCTCGATGCCCCGCGCGAACTGCTCGCTGACTTCGACGTGCACGTGGTGGGCGGTCTCGATGCCAGCGACTCTCGCTGGAACGATTGCGTTCACTCGTTGCGCGACGATCGCGGTCGCGTCGAAGCGAGCGTGCTGGCGGTGCCGTACGTGCACGAGTACCGCCTCGGCATCCGCACGACGCACGGAAGTGCGGGGGAGATCGCCGAAGCATTCCACGCGCGGTTCGGCGCGCTCTACCGCCGGTTGTGCGATCACGCACTCGCCACGAACGGTGACGCGCCGCTCATCGCCACCGGTCACCTCGCACTCGCTGCCACCGATCAGGACGACGCGCCGCGTGCAGTGCACATGGTGAAACACTTCGGCGGCATTTCACCGACGGTCTTCGACGAGCGCATCGCGTACGTCGCGCTCGGGCATATCCATCGCAGCCACGGTGTCGAGGCGCGGCCCATCTGGTACGCGGGTTCACCGATCGCGCTGAACGCGCGCGAGTCGGCACAGCCGCGACGCGCGATCGAGGTCGAAGTCGAACTCGGATGCCCCGCGGTGATCACGCCGATCGAGGTGCCCTCGTTCCGCTCGATCGTCACGGTCGAGGGGCCGGTCGATTACGTCGCCGACACGATTCGCGCGCTCCGGTGGGAAACCGATCTGGCGCCGATCGTCTACCCGGTCGTCGTCGCGGAGAGATTCACGTCGGCGATCGAACAGCGCATCCGTGATGCGAGCGAACCACTCGCGGACAAGGGCGTGCGCGTCTTGCGCGTGCGGCGGAAGCCACTCGAAGCGACCGAGGCATCCGCGAGTGCTCCGATGCCGTCGGAGGTCGAATCGCTTCGCACGATGACGCCCGAGGAAGTGTTTCTCAAGCTCTGCGCAGCGCGAAAGGAACAAGCCGACGATGCGCTGATGCGCGCGTTTCGCAGTGTGATGCAGGGCGACGACGCGCCGTGAAATTGCTCGCGCTCGAAGTCTGCAATCTCAACTCGTTCTACGGCAAGCATCGCATCGACTTCGAACGCGACCTTGGCGACGCGCCCCTCTTCGTGATCATGGGGCCGACCGGGGCCGGCAAGAGCACGCTCGTCGATGCGGTGTCGCTCGCGCTCTTCGGCGAAACCGCACGACTCGGTGCGCTCTCGGGCGGCGCATCGACGGACGACTGGGACGAGCCGGACGCGCGGCACGTGCTTTCGCGCGGATGCGCCGATGCCTACGCGTCGTTGGATTTCTCGACCCGCGAGGACGGCCGCGAAGTGCGGTACCGCGCGCGGTGGTCGGCACGACGCGCACGCGGCAAAGCCGATGGAGCGCCGCAGAAGCCAGAGCGCTCACTCGAGCGACTCGATCGTCACGGCGAGCCCGAAGAACTACTGGTCTCGTCAGCGAAGAACAAAGACTACGCGCCGCACTTCGCGCGCGTACTGCAAGGCCTCACGCGCGACGACTTCCATCGGTGCATGGTGTTGCCGCAGGGGGAGTTCGCGGCGTTCTTGCGGGCGAGCGCCGGCGAGCGCTCGGAGATCCTCGAGCGGCTCACGGAGACGAGCGTCTACAAGCGGTACGGCGAGCGGGCGAGTCAGCAACGCGCCGACGCCGCGCAGGCGGTGCGGCGCGAAGAAGATGCAGTGGCCGCGTTCGCCGACGCGCCCACCACGGAGTCGCTGGCTGAGTCGAACGCGAGACTTGCGATCGAGCGCGAGACACTCGCAACTGCGCGCGACGAACGGACGCGTCTCGAAGCTGCGATCGCGTGGATCGACGCGGGTGCGCGACTCGCGGACGAACTCGCGGCGTCACAAGGCGAGATCGAACGGGTCGAGCGCGAACACCACGCTGCAGCGGCGGACTTCACGGCGCTCGCGTCACATGATCGATGCGGCGATGCGCGACGCGTTCTGAACCAGGTCGATGCGCTGGAACGCGCGCGCATCGCGCGACGCGCGGAACGCGACGCGTGCGAGGCCGCGAAGCACGCGACCGCATCGGCAGCCGAGAGTTCGGCAACAGCACTCGCTGCGTGCGAACTCGTGTTCACGGAAGCGCGCGCGGAACTCGCGGCTCGCGGCGACGAGATCGAACGCGCGCGAGCATTGTGGTCGGCCGCGACCGCGGCGATCGAGCGCGCGAACGCGGCGGACACGCGGGCGAACCGAGCGAGTGACGCGCTCCGCGCACGGGACGAAGCGGCTGCGCGCTTGCGGCGTGAAGAGGAAACACGGGCCGGAGCGGCCAGTGAATGCGCGCTCGCGTTGGCCGCCGCGGATCGTCGAGCCACGATGCGCGAAGACATCGCAGCGTGGCAGGCGCGCATCGAAGCACTCGCGCAGGCTCGGCGAGAGATCGCGCGAGCCGACGACGAACTGCGATCGCGACAGGCACGCGCGGACAGACGCGAGCACGAGCGCGGCAAGGCCCGATTGCGATCGGACGCAGCGCGCGCGGCACAAGCGTCGGCGGAGCGAGACCTCGAGGCTGCGACGGCGGCTCTTCGTGCGGCGTTGGGTGAGGCGCCAGACGAATCGCACTTCCGACGATCTCACGCAGCGACGACAAGTGCGCGCGACCGACGCCGCGAAGTGCTGGCCGCGTGCGAGCGCGATCTCGAGGAACGCGTTCGTGCGAAGCTTTCGATCGAAGAATGCACGGTGGCGCGCAAGCTGGCGACGCGACTGCGCGATGAAGCCGAAGCATCCGTCACGCGCTTCGAGGCCGCCGCGGCACGCGCGAGTGAAGAAGCCGCGCGGGAGCGGCGGGCGCGTGAGGAAATCGCATTCGCCATCGCGTTGGTGAGCCGTCGCGGGCATCTGCACGAAGGCGAGGCGTGCCCCCTTTGCGGCAGCGACGAGCATCCGTACGCGAACGATCCGCCGGCGGCGACGGCGCTGAGTGCACGCGCCAACGAGATCGAAGCCGCCCTC
>CBIHQZ010000291.1:0-7486 GCA_966212315.1 uncultured Myxococcales bacterium | reverse complement strand
CTGTGAGCAGGTCGAACGTGAGTTCGCGGGCGGCGCGCCCGAGTGCCTGCGCGAGCAGTTCGGCGCCGAGGTACCCGCGTGACGCGACCATGGCGGCGCCGCGCAGACCGGCATCGAGCGGCGCGGCGGCGAAGCGAGCGGCTTCGCGCGGAATCGCCCCGAGTCGCACCAGCAGCGAGCCGATGTCGTCATCGCTGCGTGACGAACGGATCGCGAGCAGATGGCCCGAGGTGATCGAGAGCGAGTGCTCGACACCGCGCGATCGCACGATGATCAGCCCCGACGCGCGCGCACGACACGCCGCACCGAGCACCGCGCCGACACCGAGCGCACCGATCGGACCGGCGAGTCGCAATTCGCCGCCGAGCGCGAGGGGCGTGATGGTCGGCGTCGCTGGGCTGCGCGGATTGATCGAAGGCATCGAGCGACTCGAGGTGCGTCGGTCGCGCGCGCCGGCGCCGCCGTGCTGAAACGGCGGGGGCGTGTGGGGTGAGCTGTGTTGCGAGTCGTCGGCGAGCGAGTCGAGCGGCGCGTCGAGGGGCTCGAGCAATTCGGGGGGAATCAGCTCGTCGATCGCCTCGTCGTCGAGCGATGGCAGCACCAGGTCCGATTCGCTGCCGCCGGCGCGAATGGCGGCCGATCGCAAGACATCCGCGAGACCCGGGGAGAGACCGCCGGCAGTGGACTGCGTTCGTTCGGTGGTGGGCGGAGCGGCTTGCACGGGCGCGGGCGCGGCATCGGCAATAGCAGGCGGCACCGAGGGGGGACGCGGCGGGCGCGACGACCGACGCCGCGGCGGAATCCCAGGAGGCGCGAGCGAAGGCGACGCGGGCGAATGATCGATGCCCGGGATCTCGAGAAGCGCGCGCAGACGCACCGCCAGATCCGTGGGCTCGACCGGGCGCGGCGCGAAGACATCGCCACCGGACTCCACCGCGTCGAGGCTCGTTCGCAACGCCCCGCCGACGGCGCTGATCAACACCACCGGGACGGTCGAGAGCACACCCTCGCAACGACGCAGACGCGCGATCGCGGGGATGGTGCCCTCGACGTCGGCGTCGGCGATCACGACTTCGGCGGCCATCGCATTGGCCACCTTTTCGAGTGAAGCGGCGTCGGCGGTCTCGATGCGAAAGCCTTCGAGACGAAGGTGCACCATCAGCTCGTCGTCGCGTTCACCCAGAATCGCGGCCACGCGGATCATCGTGTCGCGCGAGAACCGAGAAAAGCGCGTCGGACGCACTTTCGGCTCGGGAATCGCGTTCGACATGGGTTTCGACCATACGCCCTTCGCGCGGTCTTCACCACTCGCGGCGAGGAATGGATCGGACGCGAGCCACGCGCAGGCGTGGCTTCGGCAACGTTGCCCGCACGTTCACGTGCCGGGGGTCTCGGTTCGCTACATCTCGGGCGGCGGCACGATGCAGCCCGGACCCGACGGCTGACACGTCGTCTCGTCGCCCGCGTCGCCGAACACACAACACGAGAGCCCATCAGCGCAGTGATTGATCGCGCCGCTCGGCGAGGGATCGCAGCTCTCGCCCGTCTGCCGGACCACCACGCACGTGTCGTCGCCCTGCTCGGGCGTCGCGAGGCTGCAATAGAGCGGCGCGTCGCACCGACCGGTGCTCGAACGCGTGCCGCGACACGGTGCACCGGGCGCGGTGCCCGGCATCGCACAGCGCACTTCCGCTTCGTTCGACGGGTTCGCCGCGCACACCGCGCCTTCGTCGGCGCGCTGACAAGAGTTCGCGCGACGTCGCGAGTCGCATACACCGCCCAGCGCAACGATCGGTTCGCACAGATCGGTGCCGTCGCCAGCCGCGCCGGGAACGCAGCGAATGTCGGCCGAGGGGCAACGGAAGTACGCGGTCGGCGCAGTGGGATCGAGCGCGCGTTCGAGTGGAATCGGCAGACACGGTGCGCCGAGCACCCCGAGTCGCGGGAACTCTTCGACGGTCACGTGTGCGATGCCGCTGCTCGCCTGATTGCCATCGAGCACGACGATCACTTCGTCTTCGGGCACCACGCCCACTTGCCACACCGTGGAGCGTCGCGTGTCGACCGACGAACCGGTCGCGTCGAGAACGCGATCGTCGTTGTTGCAGTCGATGTCGCGGCCGTCGCACGCATTGCGAATGCTGAGCACCGTGTCGAACGTGGTCGGATCCGCACCCGGCGGTTGATCGGGATGCGCCGCGCTCGCGCGGGTCTGGTCGGTCACTGTGCTGAACCGCACTGCTGCCACGACGGACTGACTCATCGGCGGAACGCGATAGCGCAAGACGCGTTCGGGTCCGTCGTCGAACACGCAGTTCGGATGGATGTCGTTTCGCGCGGTGCGGGTGTCGACATCGAGCGTGATCACCGCGCCGTTGCGAGTGCCGCGCGCGTTCACGTCGACCACCGCTTCGGGTGTACACGAAGGCGGACCGAGCCGGTTCTGCAGCCCGCCGTCACCCGGTTGCGCGTCGAACGGTGTCGCATCGTACGGGTAGTACTCGTCGAGCGGCGGCGCCGGACACGCCGCGAGCGCGCCTCCGAAAGCGATCAGCAATGTCGCGCGGATCATCGATCGACTCATGGACCCGACACGAACTGGAAGCAGGGCGACCATCCGTTCGGTCGGCAGTAGAAGCTCGCACCGGCGTCGGGCATGTCACCGCAGCATGTGAGTCCGTTGTCGCAGCGATCGACGAATCCCACCGCAGTGGGATCGCAGCTCGCGCCCTGTCCGCGCAACGGCACGCACACGTCGCGGCCACCGAAGCCTGCCCCTGGACTGCAGGCGAGACGCGCATCGCAACGCGGTTCGTTCGCACGGCAGTACGCACCCGGTGCGGTCCCCGGGAGCGCGCAGATCGCCTCGGTGCGCGAGATGGGATTCTGCGCGCAGAGCACGTTGTTGGCCGACGTCTCGCACACATTGCGGCGCTCGTCGGGATCGCACGGCGCGCCGAGTGGAAGAAGCGGGAGGCACAAGTCGGTGCCGTCGGGTGCCGCGCCGGGGCGGCAACGCGTGCCGTCCTGCGTGCAGCGCCAGCTCGCGACTTCGACGCCGGGCACCGTCGCCATCGACGCGGGAATCGGCACGCACGGCGCGAATGCCACGCCGACGTCGGTGTACTCGGTGATCACGAGTTCCGCTTGTCCGGCGCTGCCGTCGAAGCCGTCGACGATGATGTAGACGAACTGTTCGGGCTCGAGGTTCGTGTAATAGACGGTGCTCTTGCGCGTGTCGCGACCGTCGTCGGTGTAGCCGTCGTTGTTGCAGCTGTAATCGTTGTATTCCTGCCCGCAGGCGTTACGCACCGAGAGCACGGTGTCGAACTGGGTGCCGCAGCCGGCCGTCGTGATGCGCAGCGCGCGAACGTGCGCGCTCTCGGGCGGCGAGGTGTAGCGGAGCACGACTTCGCTCGAGTCGCGGTCGGCGCACGAGGGGTGGAGGTCGTTGCGGCGATTGAGCGTGCTGACGCGCACGTGAAGGTCGTTGCCCTCGCGGAGCGCGGTGTTGTTCACGTCGATCACGCCATCGGACGAACACGACGGCACGTTGGTCCCCGCACCGAGGTCGGGCACGCGCGGATCGCACGCGATGACGGCGTAGGCGTCCATCGAGCCCGCGTCGTTGCCGGGCATGCGGGTCGCGCACGCGCTGGTCGATGCGGCGAGGAGGAGGATCGAAGCGAAGCGTTCGGAGCGCACGTGACTGCGATGCGGCGTCGTTGGCATGCGCGCTGCGAAGGGTGTCCGCGGTCAGGGTGGTGCGTCATCGTCAGCGCCGATACGCTCCGGGGCATGAGTGCCCATCGCTTTCTTTCCGTGGCGCGCGCGCTCGTCGCAGGCGCCATCCCGCTCGCCGTTCTTCCCGCGTGTGGCCCCGGCGAAGGTCCGGGGTGTCACTGCGCGCAGGCCCAATCGTTCGACACCGTCGACGCGAATACGAGAGTTTGCGCCGGCAGCGACGCGAGTGCGGATGTCATTCCGCCCTGCAATCTCATCGCCGAACACCATGCCGACGGGACGATTGCCCCACCGACCGACTTCGTCGTCACGGGCCGCCGATGCACCGCGAACGAAATCCAGCGCGGATGCGCCAGTGCGACCTACACGCATTACTCGATCGGCGGACCGTGCCCGCCACCCGATCTCGCCCCAGCCTGACGCCCATCGCACACGCACGCCGCGTGCGTGCATCGCACGGGCATGCCGATCGCTTCTCGCCTCCTCGCATTCGCATTCACTGCTTCACTCGCCGCGTGCACTGGTTCCACGCAGCCTGATGACATCGCGGGCACCGACGCCGCCTCCGACGTGACCTCGAATGCCGACGCCCGCATCGCCGCGACCACCAGCGGGGTCACGAGCTCGATGTGTGCTGCATCGGTCGATCTCACCGCGATGGGGACGCTCGCGGGCGAAACCACCACCATCCACGGCTCGACGAACACGCCCGCCACGGTGATGACCGGACCGTGCAATCCAGCCGTCACGGGGCAGCAGGTGTTTCGCTATCGCGTCCGCGGTGCGCAGGTCTCGCTCGGCGTGACGACCGCACTCGCCGGCGGCACCGATCTGCTCGACACGATCGTGTGGGTGCTTCCGAGTGCATGCGACGAGACGTCCATGGCGATCGCCTGCAACGACGACGATCCGAACACCCCCGAAGCACTCGCGGGTACATCGACGCTGCGAACCCCGGTGCTCGCCGCCGGGACCGACGTGACGATCGTGGTCGGCACGTACGCGGGCGCGCGACGCGGCGCGCAGAGTCGCGGCAACTTCGTGCTCGCGGTCACCGAGGTCCCAGCCGCCGCTGCGGGCGCGATGTGCGACAGCGCGCATCCCGGTTCGTGCGTGAGCGGCAACGAGTGCGCGTCGACCTCGATCACCGCGGGCGTCTGCGTGACGGCCTCGAGCGAGCAGGAACCGAACGACACACCGGCGGGCGCGAACCCGATCACGGTCACGCAACCGAGCGCGATCCACGCTGCGATCATGCCGGCCGGCGACGTCGATTGCTTCGGGTTCGATGCACCGGGCGCGCGCGATCTCTACATCGAAGCCAACGACGGCGCGGGGAGCTGCGGGGCCGATCTACGACTCGACCTCTACCGCATGGGCGAAATGGATCCCTTCGACGGCGACGACGACACCGGTCGCGCGTCGGGCGTCGCGTGTCCGCTCGTGAGCGGCGCGGAGAACGCATCGGTGCGCGCGCTCGCGGCCGGTCACTACATGGCTTGCATCCGCGCGTCGGAACCGGCCGGTGTTCCTCCGAGCATCACGCTCGCGCAGTACTCGGTGCACATCGCGTTCGAGTGAGCACGCGATCCATCGCGGGTCGCGCGCGCGCTTCGTCGTCGCCCGATTCGCGCTCGCTCTGATACCGTCGCGCCGTGTCCGACGCCCGCCCGCTTCTCGACGTGAAGCATCTGGTCACCGAGTTCCGCACCGACGAAGGAATGCTCCGCGCGGTCGACGACGTGTCGTTCGCGATCCCCCCCTCCGGCACGCTCGGCGTCGTCGGCGAATCGGGCTGCGGCAAGAGCGTCACGTCGCTGAGCATCCTGCGCTTGATCCAGAAGCCGGGGCACATTGCTTCGGGCGAGATCCTGTTCGACGGCCGCGATCTCTTGAAGCTGTCCGAGCGCGAGATGCGGGGGCTGCGCGGCAAGGACATCGCGATGATCTTCCAAGAGCCGATGTCGTCGCTCAATCCCGTGTACACGGTGGGCGATCAGATCGCCGAGAGCATCGTGCTCCATCAGCGCAAGTCGAAGAAGCAGGCCATCGAGCGCGCGATCGAGCTGCTCGCACTCGTCGGCATTCCGTCGCCGGCCGAGCGTGTGCACGCGTATCCGCACCAGATGTCGGGCGGCATGCGGCAGCGCGTGATGATCGCGATGGCACTCGCATGCGAACCGAAACTCTTGATCGCCGACGAGCCGACCACCGCGCTCGACGTCACGATCCAAGCGCAGATCCTCGAGCTGCTGGGACGGCTGCGCAAACAGATGAACATGGCCGTCATGCTCATCACGCACGATCTCGGACTCGTCGCGGAGTTCGCGGACGAAGTCGTGGTGATGTACGCGGGGCGCGTGGTCGAGCGCGCGCCGGTCGACGTGCTCTTCGCGGACCCGCGCCATCCGTACACGCGCGGGTTGCTGCGCTCGGTGCCGTCGTACGGCGACAACGCGCGCAAGCATCGACTCCCGACCATCGCCGGCGTCGTTCCGGATCTTCGTACGCTCGGCGCGGGGTGCCGCTTTCAAGAGCGCTGCCCCGATCGATTCGAGCCGTGTACCAAGGAAGAGCCGGCGCTCTACGAAGTCGCCGGTGCGAGCGGACGTCTCGCGCGCTGCTACCTCGAAGATCCGAAGCACGCCGAGCGCGGTGCGACGGCGCGCGCGGCATCACGCGCGGATGCGGAGCGCGTGTCGTGAGCGAATCGTTGATGCGTGCGGTCGATGTGAAAACGCATTTCCGCGTGAAGCGCGGATTCGCGCAGACGCCCGCTACGGTGAAAGCGGTCGACGGCGTTTCGCTCGAGGTCGCGCCGGGCGAGACCGTCGGACTCGTCGGTGAATCCGGGTGCGGCAAGAGCACCTTCGGTCGCACGGTGCTGCGTCTGATCGAACCGACCGCGGGAAAGATCTTCTTCGACGGCCAGGACGTGACGCCGCTCTCGCAACGGCAGCTCCGCCCGCTCCGCCGCAAGATGCAGATCATCTTCCAGGACCCGTATGCGTCGCTCAACCCGCGCATGTCGGTGTTCGACACGATCGCGGAGCCACTTGCGATCCACGACCTCGCGAAGACCCCGAGCGAAGTGGCCGCGCGCGTCGAGTCGCTGATGAAGAAGGTCGGCCTTCGACCCGATCAGGCGCGGCGATACCCGCACGAGTTCTCGGGCGGGCAGCGACAGCGCATCGGCATCGCGCGCGCTCTCGCGGTGGAGCCGCGCTTCATCGTCGCGGACGAACCGATCAGCGCGCTCGACGTCTCGATCCAGGCGCAGATCGTGAACCTGCTGCGCGACCTGCAGGACGAACTGAACCTCGCGTATCTCTTCATCGCGCACGACCTGAAGGTGGTCGAGTACATCTCGCATCGCGTGGCGGTGATGTATCTCGGCAAGGTCGTCGAGATCGCCACGAGCGCCGATCTGTACGCGTCGCCGAAGCATCCCTACACGCGCGCGCTCCTGAGCGCGGTGCCGGTGCCGGACCCCGCGAAGAAGCGGCAGCGGATCGTGCTCGAAGGCGATGTGCCGAGCCCGATGAATCCGCCCTCCGGATGCACGTTCCATCCGCGCTGCCCGATCGCCGAGAAGGGACTGTGCGACGTGAAGGTCCCCGAGCTTCGTCAGATCGGCACCGGGAACCATCAAGTGTCGTGTCACCTCGCCGAGTGACGCGCGTTACTGCCCTGCCAATAAATTGGCGGGCTAACTTTGAGGTGCCGACCTTCGTCGGCGAGG
>CBIHQZ010000290.1:0-7488 GCA_966212315.1 uncultured Myxococcales bacterium | reverse complement strand
CGCGCCGCGCGGCCCAGATCCCGCTCCGGGAGAAATGTCAGAAAGCTAATACCGTCCCCTCAGTCGCCGGCGACGCGGTTACGCCCCGCGCGCTTCGCTTCGTAGAGAAACGCATCGGCGCGCGCGAACCAGCGGCCGTCGTCGTCGTCGCGGCGACGCATCGTGACGCCGAACGACGCGGTGAGGGCGAGGGTACCGGTGGGAATGGCGAACGCGTGGGACTCGACGGCAACGCGCGCACGCTCGGCGGTGGATCGCGCTGTCTCGACCGGCACGCCGCGCATCAGGAGCGCGAACTCCTCGCCGCCGATGCGAGCGACGAACAAGCTGTCTCCACACGCAGCGCGAACGATGCGGACGAACTCGCGCAACACGCGATCGCCGGCCGGATGGCCATGCGTGTCGTTCACCGACTTGAAGTGGTCGAGATCCGCGATGACCAGCGCGTCGCCTTCGGGTGCGGCGTCGCGCACGAGCACTTCACGCAGTGCTTCGCGGAACGCGCGTTCGTTGGCGGCCTGGGTCAAACCGTCGGTGACCAGTGCCGCGCGAATGGCTTCCGCGAACGATGCCTCCACGTCGCTGCCGGATAGATGCTTGAAGAACACGTCGCCGATCTGCACGCGGTCGCCGTGTGCGATGGTCCCGCGTTCGACGCGCACGTCGTTCACGTAGGTGCCGTTGAGACTCCCGAGGTCCTGGATCCACCAGCCGCCCGGCACGCGGCTCAGTCGCGCGTGCTGGCGCGATGCGGCGCCGCTGTCGACCACGATCTGCGACTGCGTGCTCCGGCCGATGGTGAAACTGTCGCGATCGATCGAAAGCACGAAGCGTCGCGTGACGTGTTCGGCGACCGGACCGTGGATCAACACCCAGCTGTCCGCATCGCTCGTCCCCTTCGTGGCGCCGAGCATCTCGCGCGTCACCATGCGCGCCGTCGGAATGCGCTGGCGACTTCTCGAGCGGCTGAGCGGGCCGGTGGGCATCGAATGCGAATTGCGCCGCGTTTCGAGAACCCGGTCAAGGAAACGGCGAAAACCCCGCGATTAGTGGCTCGTCGGCGTGTCGAGTTGTCGCGGTGCGCTTCCCGCGCGCGTCGTGACGTTCGCGGTCGTGTTCCCTGCCGCGGCCAGTGTCTCGGTGTGACCGTCGGGGTAGATCGCGACCGTCCATTGCTCGGGCTCGTAATCGCCGCCCGGCACGCTCGCGTTCCAATCGAGGTTGAGCCACACCGGGCAGTGATCCGAGCGCCGGAACGCGATGTGTCGCGGCGCGCCGTTCGCAGCGGTGAAGCGCTGCCACTGACGTCCGTAGTAACGCGCCAGTTCGTTGGCGACGACGGTCGGGTCCTGCTGGATGCAGACCTCGGTGTACGCATGACCGCCGCGCGGACCGTCCATGAAGATCACGCGAGCTTCGCCGCCGATCGCACCCGTCATCGCCGCGAGCGTGATCGCGAAGTCGTCGCAGTCGCCGACGTAGCCGTTGGTGATCGTCTCGCTCGCACGCGCGAAGTACTCGCGGCCGTTCGGATCGTTCACGTAGCGCCAGTGTTCGCGAACGTGCTGCCAGATCGCCGCCACCTGCTCGAGCCGGAATTCGCCCTGCTGATGCGCCGCGATCTCGACCGCCGCGGTCCGCGTGATGGTGTTCGACGGATCGATCGCCTCGCGCATCTTCCGCGAGACCCGCGCGCGGATGTACGCCTCTTCGTCGGTCTGCGCCGGGTGGAAGTTCACGATCCATCCCTGCACCGTCTCGCCCACGCCACGAATCGCTTCGCGCCCACTGGGAAACGCGAGCGCGCCGAGCAGTGCGAGGCCCGCGGCACCGAGCACACCCAGCGTGATGCGCGAGACGATCTGCCCCGCGGTGTACGCGCGCCATCCGGGCGTCGCGAGCCGCGTACCTTGGCCACCGAGACGAAGGAACGGCTTCATCTCGCGTCGCGCCCACGGAAGCTTCACTTGCCCGAGCACGACCTGATCGCCCGGACGGACGAGCGCGGTCTCTACCCGCCGGCCGTTGACCCACACGCCGTTCGCGCTTCCGAGGTCCTCGACGAAGATCATTCCATTGCGCCACGAGAGCCGCGCGTGCCGCGAACTCACCGTGGGGTGGTCGATCAACAACTGCGAGTCGCGCGCGCGTCCAACGATGATCTGAGCCGACACGCCCCCGATGCTAGCGCGTTACCGGTCGGTATGCCGACGAGATCCTCGCGACACACGGACGAGTGGCGCTACGGTAGCGCGCCATGGAACGCCAGCCGCCTCGCGCGATGTCCGATGCGATCGATCTCTACGTACGCACCTACTACTCCCTGTTGCGAAGCTCGGGCGACGTGCACGTCCGCGCGTTCGAGGAAGCCCATGCGTTCTCGGACTCGAGCCTTCATCTCGGCGCGCGCGAGCCGTGGATCGACGTGGCGGCGTTTGCGTACAGCGCGGCGCGTCTGCCCGCGTGCGTCGCGGAGATCACCCACATGGTGCTCGGTCAGTCGCACGAGCAGTTCGAAGCCGACGGCTACGACGTGCCTGCGTGGCAGATGGTGCGAACCCGCGGGCGGCGCCGTCCTTCGTACTGGAACGGCGGCGACACGCTCGCGGTGTTCGTCACGAGCACGAGTGACATCGACGATCTGGTGCCGATCGTGACCGCGTACCAGATCGAATGGAACAAGATGCACGGCCGGGTCGCGCAGAGTTCGCTCGCGCGGCAGTGGGCCGAAGAGCAGAACCCCGATGCGCCCCTCGGCGCCGAGGACCTCGTCGAACTCCAAGCGCTGCTCGGGCTCGAGCCGGCGCAGATGATCACCCTGCGCGAAGCCTTCGGGAGCGAGTTCGATCGCGCGATGCGCACGGTGGCGCGGCGTGAATCGAACCTGGTGATTCGTCTGCTCAACGGTTCGTACGAGCAATACCAGCGCGCGTCGCAACGCTGGTGGAGCGGCATCGAAGCGGTCTACGTGCGCGAGGAACAACCGCGCCGGCGCCCCGTGTACTTCGTCTCGTCGAACACCCACTCGATCGCGAACCTGCTCGGCGGCTACGCGCGCCAGCACCGCGACCAGATGCTCGCGTGGGCGCGCAGTCGCAACCCCGAGAATCTCGCGCCGGTGCTCGAGACCGCGGTCGGCGAGGGCGACGAAGGAAAGGTTTCGAACCTCCTCTACTACTTGCTGCGCACCTTCCTGCGCGAGTCGGGTGCCGACGAGCAATCGCGGCTCGACCCGGTGCAACGCGCCGACGCGCTCTCGGGCATCGCGTCGGTCGAAAGCCCGGGGAAGATCGACGTCAACGCGCAGTTGATCGACCTCGCACAGCTCAAGCCCGAATGCCTCGACGCGCGCTTGCACATGCCGGGCATCGAGCGGCTCGCCAAGAGCGACGCCGTGATTCTCAACATCGACTACCCGCTCGGCATGGCGGGCTATCACCATCTCGCGCGCCTGGCGCAAGGCGTGGGTGAGATGCGCGGGGTGTACGTGATGGGCAAGGCCGCCACGCTCAATGCGCGCGTCGGCGACGTGATGGTGTCGAACGTCGCGCACGACGAGCACTCGAAGAACACGTACCTCTTTCGCAACTGCTTCACCGCGCGCGATGTGCAGCCGTTCATGCGGCACGGCACCGTGCTCGACAATCAGAAGGCGCTTACCGTGCGCAGTGCGTACCTGCAGAACCGCGAGTACATGAGCGTGTTCTATCGCGAAGGATTCACGGTAATGGAGATGGAGACCGGCCCGTTCCTCTCCGCGGTGTACGAAATGGTGTCGCCGAATCGCCATCCCGACGACGAGATCGTGCACCTCTCGATCGTCACGCCGTTCGACGTGGGCATCCTGCACTACGCGTCGGACACGCCGTACTCACGGCGGCAGAGTCTGCTCTCGAAGAGCCTCTCGTACTTCGGCGTCGAGAGCACCTACGCGTGCGCGAACGCGATCATGCGAAGGATCATCGCGAACGAGATTGCGCGCATTCCGGTTGAGTGAACGCAGAGTGTTCGTGGTGGCGCGTCGCGACGCATTCGGGGGAGAGACGACGTCGAACTGGTCGATCTGGAGAGGCGCCACCGCGGAGACCGAGTGAGTACTCGGCCACTGAGTAGTTGGGAACTGTCTCGACGGCCACTGGAGTTACGTGCTCTCGGTTTCCTCCCGCATCACGCCTCTTCGAGAGGCATCGCGCCGCCCGGCGCATTCGCATCCAACCGCAGCCGCCCCTTCACCGGTGCACCGTCCGCGCTGCTCCAACCGCCGACGCGCGTCTTGCCGCGAGTGATGAGATCGCGCAATTGCGACGCGCTCAGCGTGCGCCCGTGCTGCTCGAACAACACCACGAAGCCGCACCCCTCGCGCCAGCGCGCACATCCCCATCCGCGCTTGCCGGTCACGAGCGTGGCGCGCTGACAGCGAGGGCAGGGGAGCGCTTCGGTCTCGACCGGCGCCGCGGTCTTCACCTTCTTCGCGCGCGGTTTCGCGGCGGGCTTCTCGGCCACGCGCTTCTCCGAGAGTTCACCATCGCGCCCGAACGCGAGCCGCACTTCGCCCGCGTCGTCGATCGCGATCGCAGCCCGGAACGCGCGCCCTGCCTTTGCCCGGAATCCGCCGAGTTGCTGCGTGCAGCGTTTCGCGAGCAACACGCGCGCAAGAGGCTCCGCGATCGAGCGCCCCGCGATGTTCTTCGGAATCACGAACCCGCATGGCTTGCCCGGCGACGCGCACACGTATCCGCGCGGGCCCGAAACCACTTCGCTGCCGCAGCGCGGACATCGACCGACGACCGCGCCGTGCGAGGGTTCTTGCATCGTCTCGCGCACCGGAGTCGCTGCGTTGCGCACTGCATCCACCGACTCGCGAACGAACTGCACGATGTCGCGCATGAACGCCGCGCGCGATTCGTCGCCGCGTGCCATGCGCGCGAGCCGCGCTTCCCATTCGCCCGTGAGCGCAGGTGACGCGAGCGTGGGCACCGGCAGCGCGTCGATCAGTCCGATGCCGAGGCGCGTCGGTCGCAGATGCTTCGCATCGCGCGTGAGATAGCCGCGCTTCACGAGTGTCTCGAGAATGGACGCGCGCGTAGCCGGGGTGCCGAGTCCGCGGTCCTTCATCGCGAGGCGCGCGGCGTCGTCGTCGATCTGTTTCCCCGCGCTCTCCATCGCGCCGAGCAGCATCGCTTCGGTGAACCGCTTCGGCGGCCGCGTCTGTTTGTGATTCGCTTCGAACGCTGCATCGAGTCGATCGCCTGCACGCAGCGCCGGCAATTCGACGGCGCTCTCGGCCTCGTCACCGTCGGCGTCTTCGTCTCGCGGGCGCGCGCCACGCTGCGCGCGCTGGGCGTCGATCCCCGCGACATCTTGCCAGCCGGCCTGTCGTCGTACTCGACCGCGCACGCGGTAGCGATCGGGCGGCGCCGGCAACTCGGTGAGCGGGACGTCGCGCGTCTCGCCCGCGTTCGGCGGAACACTCGCATCGCCCGGTCCCACGCGCACGAGTACGTCGGTCTGGTCGAACACCGCGTCGGGATGGAACGCCGCCATGAAGCGTCGCGCGACCAGGTCGAAGATCCGCTGCTCGTCGCGATCGAGGCGATCGGTGGACCCGAGCGTGGTCGTCGGAATGATCGCGTGGTGATCCGAGACCTTCGCGTCGTCGAACACGCGACGTCCCGGATCCGGCGGCTTCGGAAGGAGCGGCGCGACGTGTTGCGCGTACGGTCCGATCTTCGCGAGCGCGCCGAGGATCGCGGGAACCTCGCGCTGGATGTCGCGCGTGAGATGTCGCGAGTCGGTGCGCGGATACGTGAGCACCTTGTGTCGTTCGTAGAGCGACTGCGCGATCTCGAGCGTGCGCAACGCGGTGTAGCCGAAACGCTGATTCGCGGTTCGCTGCAGCGACGTGAGGTCGAAGAGCAGCGGCGGCGATTCGCGCACCGATTTGGCGTCGACGCGTTCGACGACGGGACCGTGCAGATCGCTCGAACGGCCTCGCGCGGCATCGCGTACCACCAGCTGATCGGCGAGTGCCTTGGTCGCGAGACGGGTGCGATCACCATGCGTCCAGCGCGCGACGAACTGTGCGTTCTGCCCGGTGCGAAAGCGTCCCTCGACGACGTGATAGTCCGCGGGGACGAACGCCGCGATTGCCTTCTCGCGCTCGACCAGCATCGCGAGCGTCGGTGTCTGCACGCGTCCGATCGAGAACACGGTGCGTTCTGCTTCGCGCGGACGAAAACGCAGGGTCACCGCGCGCGTCGCGTTCATGCCCACCAGCCAGTCGGCTTCCGAACGACAGCGGGCTGCATCCGCGAGCGGCTCGAACTGCGCACCGGGGCGCAGCTTCGCGAAGCCGTCACGAATGGCCTGATCGGTGAGCGAGGAGATCCACAAGCGCCGCACCGGAATGCGTGAACGCGCGATGTCGTACACGTAGCGGAAGATCAATTCGCCTTCGCGCCCTGCATCGCACGCGTTCACGACTTCGCGGAAACGCTTGTCGCGCAGCAGCGCGGTCACTGCGCGGAACTGTTCGGGGGTTCCCTTGTTGGGTTGCAGCTCGAATCGTTCGGGAACCATCGGCAGTACATCGAGCCGCCACGATTTCCACTTCGCGTCGTACGAGGCCGGCTCGACCAGCTCGACCAGATGCCCGATGCACCAGGTGATCACGCGATCGGACGATTCGAAGTACGTCTTGCCGCGCGCCGGAACGCCGAGCACGCGAGCGAGATCGCGCGCCACCGATGGCTTCTCGGCGATCACGAGTTGCATCGTCACGCCGCGCGAAGTGCGCGCTTTCGTCCGATCAGCCAGAGCACACCCGCGAACGTGATGCTGAGCGGAACGAGGAGCACGGCGTTTCGAAGTCCGAAGCGTGTGGAGAGCGAGCCGATGAGAAACGGTGAGCCCGCGTCGCCGAAGAAGTGAATGCAGAAGATCGAGATCGCAGAGGCCGTCGCGCGCACCGTGGCCGGGACGCTATTGACGATGAGTGTGTTCACCGGTCCGTTCGGCACGAACGCGAGAAGCACCGAGATGAAGAGCAGAACGTAGAGCAGCGTGAGCGAGGGCAGCAGGAACATCACCGTGGCGAGCAAGCCGGTCGCGACCGCACTCCATCCGCACACGAACAGATACGACTCGCGAATCGATCCGCGCGCGCGTTCCCCCAGCCATCCGCCGAGAATCGTGCCGAAGAGTCCGCCGGTGACGACGACGAGCCCTACCATGACATTCGCCTGAACGAGCTGCGCGCCGCGAACGCGCGCGAGATACGTCGGCATCCAGAACGAGAGCCCGCCGATGCCGAATGTGGCGGCGGTGTAGCCGAGCACCGCCCACACGTACTGCTTGCTCCGTGCGAGCGTGCCGAGCGCATCGCGAAGTGCGGGGGGTTCTGCGTCGCGTTTGTCGTCGAACGCACCGCGCTCGGGCTCGTCGATGCGAAGCGCGAGCGCTGCGAGGAGCAAGCCGGGCAGTCCCGTA
>CBIHQZ010000289.1:0-7498 GCA_966212315.1 uncultured Myxococcales bacterium | reverse complement strand
CGCCCGCATCGCTGCCGTTGTTCGAAGAGCCGTCGTTCGCTGCACTCGCGTCGGTCGCGCTGCTCGCGTCGGTCGAACCCGTTCCGGTGTCTTCCGTGACGCTCGCGTCGTCCGTGGTGCTGCCCGAATCGTTCGCAGTGCTCGCGTCGGTTCCGGTCGCTGCATCACGCGGAGTGCCCGCATCGGTGGTCGTCGGCGCGGGTGCGTGCACGCGAACCGTGAACGTCACATCCGTCGTCGTCGGGAACCACGCAACGCTCTCCTGCACGAGCGCGTAGTGCTCGGTCACGGTCGTGTCGGCGGTGACGGTCGGCGCCTGGATCATGAACGAGTAGCGACCGACCGCGCCCGGTGCCGTGGCGCGATCGACGGCTGTGGGGCGCGTGCGATTGAGCCAGTTGACCGAGTCGAACAAGAGGCCGTTGTGATCGTGCGGCGTCGAAGTGCCGAGACGCGTATTGGTGACGTCCCACGTCGCGCTGCCGGTGTTCGTGTACTCGACGTAGGCCACCGCGCGCTCACCCGACTGCATGTCCATCGGGTAGTTCACCGCGCTACGGGTTGCCGCGTACATGGGGCGAACCGTTCCGCCACCGCGCACGAGGTCCATGTAGTGCGTCCAGTTCCACTGCGTGCCGCCGTTGCCGGGGTCCGTGTGATTGCCGGCGCCGCCGCAATTGGTGGCGCCTGCCGAACAGGGCGCGCCGCTTCCGGACGTCGGGATCTGGTAGTGGCCGATGATGTGCGCGCGGTCGATCGGGATGTTGTAGCGATCGACGAGATGCCGCGTGAGCTGCGCGCTCGCGACGTACATCGACTCGGTGAACCAGCGCGCCGGATCGGCGATGTACCCCTCGTGTTCGATGCCGATCGAGTGCTGGTTGTAATACCAGTTGCCCGCGTGCCACGCGGTGTTCTGGTCATCGACCATCTGCGTGATCTGACCGTCGCTCGAACGGATCATGTACTGCGCCGATGCGCCCGCCGACGGGTTCTGGAACCAGCTGATCGAGCCGGCGTACGAGCCCTGCATCGTGTGGATGACGACGTAGTTGATCGCGCTGCCGCCGCGCCCCGCGGTGTAGTTCGACGACGACGCTGCGACCCAACGCGCAGGGCCGTAGTCCGCGGTCGCCGCGACGCTCTGCTCCACGCCGAGCAGCGTGTTGACCGACGGGCCTTCGTGACCGAGCAGGTGCAGCGTCTCGCCGGTGAACGTCGCTTCGCGGCGGCCATTGCGAATCGCGTCCCACACCTGGGCCGCGTAATCGACCTGCATGATCCGATCGGTGAGTGCGGAGTACTGCGCGACCGCTTCGGCCCACGAGTCGACGCTGTCTTCGCGCGCGCCCGACCGTGCACCGAGTTCGGCGAGCACCGCCGCGGCGCCGTCGACGCTTGCGCCGATGCTTCCGCGCAACGTGTCTTCGTCGACCGAGAGAATCGCTTCGGCACGGGTCAACGTGTCGACACCCGCGCCGTGACGAAGGTGCAGCGGACCGACTTCGAGCGGCGCGTGTTCACCGTCCTCGGTCGTCAGCGACGCGGCCGCCGTCTGCGTCCATCGCGTCTCGACGTACGACACGGCCGCGAGGACATCGCGCGGCACGTGGTAGCGCGACGAAGCGCGTTCGAGCGCGGCGCTCAGCGTCGCGGGCTCGGTCGTGTCGACGACGTTCGAAGCAACCGGCGCGCAGCCGGCAACGGTGGCAAGGGCGACGAGAAGAAGTCGGTTCCGCATGATGGGCGCCTCCGCAGCAACGAACATGCCGCCATGTCATTAGAGCCGACGCGCGCGGGGAGTAAATCGCGTTCCGGTGTAGGTGCGCCGGGTTCACACGAATTCGCGATCGACGCACCACGACGCGGAAGTGGCGGAGAGTTCGTTCGGCGCGGTGTGGGAGGAATCACTCCCAGGCGCGACGGGCGCTCGAAAGCCTCTTGCGAAGCGCCACGAACTCCGCGTGCGATCGTTGCGACATGCCGCTCGACAACCCGATCTGGTCATCGCTCACGACGCGTCATGCACGCTTCGCCATCGGCGATCGGGACGCGGTTCGGTTCCCCGCGGAGGTCACGCTCCTCGCCGGCGTGCGCGCGCCCGATGCGGCGTGCTTCGACGCACTCACGCGAACCCTCGCACCAGGTGCTTCGGCCGGTGTCTTCCTCGACGAGACGCCGATGCTCCCGCCGTCCGTGCAGTGCATGGACACCGCGTCGATCGTTCAGATGGTGCAGACGGAGTCACCGAGTACACCCGCGTCATCGAGCATCGTCGAATGGTTCGAACTCGACGAGACCGACGCGAGCGAGATGGTCGCGCTCGCCGAGCGCACGCGCCCCGGGCCTTTCGGACCGCGCACCCGCGAAATGGGAACGTTTCTCGGCGTCCGCGTGAACGGATCACTCGTTGCGATGGCGGGGCAGCGGCTCTGGCTCGAGGGCCATCGCGAGATCAGCGGCGTGTGCACCGACGCCGAGCATCTCGGTCGCGGATATGCGGCCATGTTGATGCACGAGATCGCACGCCGGATTCGTGCCGCCGGCGAAGTGCCGTTCCTCCATGTGCGAGCGGAGAACGCGCGCGCCATCGCGGTGTACGAGCGCCTCGGGTTTCGGGAGCGGCGAAGGTTTCAGTACGTGCAGATCGCGGCTTCCCAGGATGCACGCGTCACGACGTGACGGCCGCGCGGCGTCGACGCGAGCGACTCACGATCGAACGCGATGCACTCAGCGCAGCGTACTGCCGATCAACGCGCCCTCCGCGAAGTACGCGCCGGTGTCCGATGCGGGAAGGATGTCGTACGTGAACGGCTCTTCGTACGGCACCGTCTCCACCGACACGACCGTCGCATCACCGAGTCGATCTCCGGGCGCGAGCGCGTCGAGTGTTCGCCCGTCGGCGGTGGGATGTCGCCCGGTGACCTCGAGCACCGCACCGCTCGCGAGCACGACGCGCGCGACCGTGTGGCGATGCACCGCGGTTCGTACCGTGCGTGCGATCGGCACCACCGTCACGACGCCGTGATCGACGGAGTAGACCAGGTCTCCGACATGCAACTCCGCGATCGCGCGCGCGCCTTCGGGTGTCTCGACGAGCGTCCATGGTGCCGCGCACTGGCACATGCAGTTGCCGCACTGAACGCCGTCGCGATCGACCGAGAGACAAGTGGTGCAGCCGCCGCAGGGGTCGGTCGCGAAGCAGCCGCACGCCAGGGCACCGCTGCATCCGCTCGGAATCGGCACGCACGACGACGGGACGTCGCAACAGCCTACGCATCGGCCACGGACGCAGATCTCGTCGCGACCGCAGATGCCCGCATCGCCGCATGGCGTCGCAGGCTGGACATCCACCGCAGGCACGTCGGCGACGGGAACATCGACGCGATCGATCGCCGCGTCGCCTGCATCGGGAACCACCCGACTCGCGCACGCCGTGAGCATCGATGCCAGCGCGATCGCGAGTGAGTGCCTCATGCGTCGGAAGTGTAGACCAACGCGGCGAAGCGCACGCGACATGGCTCGCTGCCCTCGCGCATCCGCGCGAAGCGTGCACACGACGACTGGCACCTCGGCTGCAACGTCGAGCACTTCCAGCGACGCCGCCGACTCGGCGAAGCGCTTCGGAGGGAACCGCGCATGAAGATCGACCGCAGCGTCATTGCTTTCTGGTTGGGGACTCTGATGGCGTGCAATTCCAAGACGACCACGGATGACGCGACATCGGTCGACGCGACTGCAAGCGTGGACAGCGCAGCGCCTTCCGATCACGACGCCCCCACCGATGCGACCGCTGCCGACACGACGACCGTGATGCCCGACACCACGGGTTGTCCCACCGGAAGCGGCATGTGCCCGCAGACGCCGTTCAACAGCGAGCCCGCGACTTCGCACACGTGCCAACCCTTGATCGACGGACTGTGCCCGGCACCGGATCTCGTCGTGGTGGGCGACCTGCTCATCGACGACGGCGACGGCAATCAATTGAACATCACCGTGCAGAGCTTTGCGGAAGGCGATTCGGAGATGGTCGAGGGGTGTGTGTTCGGCACCGGTCCGCGCCGTCTGCTGCGCTTCAACTTCGCGGCCGCGAACGTAGGCACACAGAACATGAATGTCGGACGCCCCGACGAACGCGACAGCGAGCATTGGGAGTTCTTCACCCCGCACGGTCACTTTCACGTGAAGGGCTGGGGCGACTACCGACTCCGCGCAATCAGCGATGCGCGCGAGGTCGGGCACGGACACAAGCAATCGTTCTGCCTCGAGGACAACATCCGCACGAGCGACACGTCCGGACCGCGCCAGTTCGCGCCACCGCTGTGCGAGAACTTCGATCCGACCGCGCCGTTCGAAGAGCGTCCAGAATTCGGACTGAGTGTCGGATGGGGCGACGAATACCCTTCGAACGTGCGTTGTCAGTGGATCGATCTCGGTCCCGCCGACGTCGCGAGCGAGGGCTACGTGCCCGATGGGATCTACGACCTCGACGTCTCGGTGAACATGAACCGCGACGGATCACACCTGTATCGCGAGAACAATTACGACAACAACACCGTCCGCGCGCGCTTGCAGATCACCGGCAACAGCGTCTCCGCGTGCGCGCACAACGCGGGCGAAGCATGCGCGAGCGGGCACGTGCGCTGCGACGGATCGTGCGGCTGAGGCGCGGTCGGCCTGCCTCGTCGTGGGCGAGCGAAGAGC
The DNA here is from genome assembly GCA_966212315.1 of uncultured Myxococcales bacterium. Lineage (GTDB taxonomy): Bacteria > Myxococcota_A > Polyangia > Polyangiales > CBIHQZ01. The sequence continues at coordinate 2,794 of CBIHQZ010000289.1, read as the reverse complement.
CCGCTGCTCGCGCTCGTGTGAAGCCGTCTCGGACCTACCAGTACACCGGTCCGCCGCCGTACACCTGCGAGCGACGTCCCGCTTTCGCCCACTGCTTATCCGCTGCGCGCTGCTCGGACTCGGCGGTGCGGTAGTCGCCTTGCGCTCGCGCCGTCTGCGCAGCCGCTTCGTGTCGTTGCGCTGCAACCGAGATCTCGTTCGGAGTCGCGCACGAACTCGCGACGAGCCCGATGCCGAGCAAGAGTGCCGAGATGAATTTCATGTCCCCTTCCCCCCTCAGCCCGATTGCGAAGCACGATGCGCGCCCGCAGACGCCGCGAACATGCTGTCGAGCGCGATGGGCTTGGCTGTAGTCGCGCGATGAGCGACCACCGTGATGGCGAACCAAGACGAGGCTGTGGTGGCGCGTCGTGACGCGCCGGCGTCAATCCGCCCGATGCACTACGCGCTCAGCGACTCCCGGGCGCGCGTCGCCGCGTTCGTGGTGTGCGCCGCCGCGTCACCGTTCGTGCCCGAGGCGTCGCGCTCGTCGTGCCCGCGTGACTCGTCGTCGCGCTCGTCTCGCCCGCCCCCGCATCGCTCGCGACTGCAGTGGGTTGCTCGCGTTCACTCGCGCCGCTGCGTTCGTGCACTGCCGCATGTCGCGAGGCCCGTAACTCGCTCGCGTGCCCTGCATCCGCGGACGCACCTGCCGGCGTCGCTCCCGCGTCGCCAGCTTCGACTCTCCACGCATCGAGCCCCGCCCGCGACACACCTTGATCCCACGCGCTCGGTGCGAATCGCCGCAGCGCAAACAGACCTCCGCCGACGACCGCCAATGCCACCGGCACGATCCACCAGCGACTCGACTTTCGACGTGGCGACGGGCCTTGATCGGATACGGGCAGCGGCGTGGTCGACGCGCTCGTTTCGTTCGGACTCGGAACCGCCGCCGCGAGAACCGTCGCGTCTTCCGACCATGCGGGGCTTGCCGGCTTGATCGGATCGACATCGGGCTTCGACGCGCGCACCGGCTGCGGCGCGGACGGGAAGCGCATGCGGATCGAATCGCTGAACGAAGGAGGCTCTTCTTCGGACTCTGCCGCCGCACGCTTCGTCCACACGACGATCGCGTCCTGCATCGCGCGCGCAGTTTGATAGCGCGCATCGGGCGCGCGTTCGATCGACGTCATCACGATCGTCGCGAGATCGGGATCGAGGTCGGGATTGCGAAACTGCACCGGCACCGGTGGCTTGTTCAGCATGTCGCTGATGAGGACGTTGATGTTCTCCGCTTCGTACGGCAGCCGCCCGGTGAGCAGCGCGTAGAACACCACACCGCACGCGTACAGATCGATACGGTGATCCTGCGTTGCAGCGCCGACGGCCTGCTCGGCCGGCATGTACTGCGGCGTTCCCATCACGGTGCCGACCCGCGTGAGCTTCGTGAGCCCCGGCGTAGCGGTCAGTTTCGAGATCCCGAAGTCCACCACCTTCACGCGCTGACGGCCTTCGTCTTCGACGAGGAAGATGTTCTCCGGCTTCAGGTCGCGATGGATCACGCCCTTCGAATGCGCGACCGCGAGCGCGGACAACACCTGCCGCACGATGTCCGCGGCCTCGAGCGGGGGAATCCGCATCCCCTTGTTCTCGATGTACGTCGCGAGATCCATCCCGCGCAGGAACTCCATCGCGATGTACGGACCGAACGCTTCGGTCGCGCCGAGGTCGATGATCTCCACGACGTTCGGATGATCGATGGTCCCGGCCGCCCTCGCTTCGCGCTCCACCCGCTCCACGAGTTCGGGGTTCGTGCGGAACTCCGGCAGCAACAATTTCAGCGCGACGGTGCGACCGATCTTGGTGTGCTCGGCGCGATACACGACCGCCATCCCGCCCGCACCCAATGGCTCGATGACCTTGTACTTGCCGTCGACGATCTCGCCCTCGGCGGGGAGGCCGTCGAGACGCTGATGGGTCGTCGGACACGTCGGCGTGCCCGCCGGATGCTCGGTCTTGCAGAAAGGGCAACGCACAGAGCGCCACGATAGATGAATTCGCGGATGAACCGACTGCGATTCACGCGCACGCCGCGTCGGACGAATTGACCGGAGCATGCGCGGAGCATGGCGCGGCTTCGAGACTTCACGATGCCCCTGAAGCTCGGTCCACGCCGGACGTGCGCTGAACACACACGCATAGACCAAGCGGATCACCGCGCGACACTCGCGATCAACGCCGTTACGCAGTCGCGGATCGTCCGTGCACGCGGTGGCACACGCGAAGAAAGAATTCGCGATTGGATCCCATCGCGAATTGCTCACGGGCGCTGACGGCCACTCGGCGGCACTCGACGGAACAAGCGCTGCACGTGGTCGCGATCGTCCGGGGGGATACAGCGCAGCCGGGTCACTCGGACTCGAGTTGCGGTGCGTAGAGACGCCCTCGACGAGGAGAGCCCGCCATGTCGTTTCGTCGTGCAGGTCTGATCGCGTTTGCGTCTCTCGGGGCCGCGCTCGGCGGGTGTTCCGCCGCCGATGTCTCGACCACCGCGCAGGAACAAGTGCTCGGCGCGTCCTACACGACGTTCGACGCCCGACTCCAAGGCTGCTCACACGGCGGCCCGAACGGCATCAATTGCAATCACTACGTCTGCCAGGATCGCGTCTACATGACGGGCGGACCGAACCGACGAAATGGCGGCAACACGCTCGACGACGGCACCTACTACTTCGCGGTGCTCACGCCCGGCTCGCAGAACGGCGGCGCGGCGGACGGCGCCGAAGGCAATCTCAGCGACAACGTTGCGCACGCC
>CBIHQZ010000288.1:0-7531 GCA_966212315.1 uncultured Myxococcales bacterium | reverse complement strand
CCTCGCGCGACGCGCACCTCGACACTCGACCCATGACAGTCCTTGCTTTCGCGCCTCGTCACATCGCGGCCGCCGGTGCGGTGCTCGCACTCGCAACGTTCGCGATCGACGCGAACGCGGGATACCGGCTGCTCGCGCGTGTCGACATCAGCACCACTGGCGTAGGTCCGGGCGACACCGAACCGGGCGTCGTCGGAAGCGCGAACGGCACGGTGTTCATCGCGTGGATTCACAACCTGTCGACCTCGTCGCAAGGCCTCGACCTGGCGTCGGTGCAGTCGACGACGCTGCAGCCGATCGGCGACGTGCGGAGCCCCGTCGAGGAGACGCCGTACGCAAACGCGTCCGCTCCCCTCATCGTGAGCCGGCTCGCCGTGACGCGTTCGTCGGCATTCGGCCCGTTGCAGGTTGTCGGCGGCCGCGACGCGGGCGGCTGGCACGTCGTGGTGAGCCTGCCGGGGCCGAGCACGCGCTACGACATCCTTCCCGACAGCACCTACGGCATTCCGGCCGACGTGGACCTCGTCGATCTCTCGGTTCCGCGCCACCTCCGTGCCGGCGGTGGCGGCGACTCACTTCCGATCGGCGTGGTGCTCACGCAGCCGGCGATGGCACTCGCGCAGACGACGGCGAGCTTCGCCGCGGTGCTGCTCAGTCCGACGCCGCGTGTCGATTCAGGGTTCACGTATGCGTTCAGCGGCGTCGGTCCGCGCGCGATGCGAACGGCGTACTGGCTCCTTTCCGACGGTGCGTTCTTTCGCGTCGATCCGATGAGCGTCGAAGTCGATCGGGCCGACGGCACGAGACTCGCTACGACATCGACGCCGTTCAGCGCGATCCGCGCTGCGCCGGGCGTGACGAACGTCGTCGATGGCCAGATGTACGCGGTGCTTCGCGTGTTCGACGCATTCAGTTGCTACGACCAGAACCATCCGGATGCTCCGATTGCGTGTGGATCCGCGCCGACATTCGCGTCCGACATCGATGTCGATGCGGATCTTCAGTACTCGTCCGACGTCTGGTTCGCGGCATCGGATCGCAGCGGCGGCGGAGCGCGCGCGGCCGGGGTCGTAGCGGGTGGGTCGCGCCTCGCGGGCGACGTCGTAGCGCTCGACGTGAATGGTCTCGAAGCATGTGAGCACGCACGCGTCGCCGCGGTGCCCGGTGAATCGCCGACGGACAACCAGCACGCGGTCGTCGTCGCGAGTTGCATCCCGACCGGAACCTTCACGCGCCGAATCTATGCATGGACGCTCGAGCGGCCGTTCGTTGCGCCCTCGGACGACGCGGGTGTGGTGACGGACGCGGCGATTTCGACCGACGCCACGATCGCGACCGATGCCGCGAGCGAAGACGCCTCGTCGACGCCCGACGGGGCGATTCGATCCTTGAGCTATCGCGGTAGCGGATGCGCGTGTCGCACCGATGGCAGCAGGCTTCGTTCGCCCTCGCGCGCGCTCGCACTCGCGATCGCCGCCGCGGCCGTCACGGCAACGCGTCGTCGCCGTCGCGCATCGCGATGAGTCAGTAGCCTTCGGTCTTCGCGATGATCTCGTTCATGATCTCGCGCGTCCCGCCACCGATCGGATAGAGCCGCGCATCGCGGTACAACCGCTCGACCACGAACTCGCGCATGTAGCCGTAGCCGCCGTGTATCTGCACCGCCTGGTCGACGACGAAGCTGCACATGTCCGTGGCGGTGTTCTTCGCCATCGCGGCCAGGCTCGCCGCGTTCTCGCCGCGCACGTATCGCGTGGCGACTTCGCCCGTGAGCGCCCGCGCCGCCGCGATGCGCGAGGCCATGTCGGCGAGCTTGTGTCGTACGACTTGAAAGCCCGTGAGGCTCTTTCCGAAGGCATGGCGATCGCGCGCGTACGCGATCGATTCGCGATAGGCGAGTTCGGCGATGGCCACGCACTGCGCCGCGAGAAACAGTCGCTCGCTCACGAAGTTCAGCATGATCGCGAGAAAGCCCTGACCCTCTTCGCCGAGTAGATTCGCGACGGGCACGCGGCACTCTTCGAACGCGAGTTCCGCGGTGTCCGACGCCCACCAGCCGGTTTTCGAAAGCTTGCGGCTGACGGTGAAACCCGGTGTGCCGCGTTCGATGACCACGATCGAGATGCCGCCATGTCCTTCGCCGCCGGTGCGCACTGCACACGTGACGAAGTCGGCGCGACATCCCGAGGTGATGAACGTCTTCGCGCCGTTCACGACGTAGTGATCACCGTCGCGCACGGCGCGGGTGCGCATCGATGCCACGTCGCTCCCGCCGCCCGGTTCGGTGATCGCGAGCGCAGCGATCTTCTCGCCGCGCAGAACAGGCCGTACCCATCGCTCGCGCTGTGCGTCATTTCCGAGCCGGAGAATCGGCGGCAATGCGATGCCATGACTCCCGAGTCCGACCGTGGTTCCGACCGACTTTCCTGCCAGCACCATCTCTTCGCTCGCCGCGAGAACGTGCGTGATGTCACCACCGCTTCCACCGAGTTCTTCGGGGTATCCGGTGCCGAGCAAACCGATGCTGGCCGCGTCGGCGTAGAGCGCGCGCGGGAACTCTTCCGCTTCCTCCCAATCGTGGGCGTGGGGCGCGATCGCTTGCGATGCCCATCGGCGGATCTGGTCACGAAGGGCGGTGTGTTCGTCGGTTTCGAAGAGGTACGGCACGTGGCGGAGGGTACCAGAGCGACGCATCGAAACGGGCCGGTGCAAGCGTGCGCGGACGGCCGATCGACACGCCCGCGTGGTCAGGAAACGCGCAGCCCAAGGGGCGGTTGCTGATCGGCAACAGTGGACCCAGCGAGTTTTCGCGAGCGGGCTGATCCACGTTGCGCAGGCCATTCGCACGGTCCGCGAGCACGGCCGATGCAACTCGATCGAATACCCATGCGCCACACCGTCGTCGTCTCCGACGTTCATCTCTGGCAGGCCCTCCCGGGCGATGGCCTGTGGATGCGATATCGCCAGCGCCGGTACTTCCCGGACGACAGCATCGCCGCGATGTTCGGTGCGCTCTCCGAACGCGCCGGAGCGGACGATCTCGAGGTCGTGTTCAACGGCGACGTCTTCGACTTCGATGTCGCGCCGGTGGCGGGCAACGAACTCGATCACGGCGCGCGCTGCGATACCGAGGAGGCGGCGTGCAAGCGATTGACGGCCATTCTCGACGATCATCCGGCCTTCGTCCGCGCGCTCGGAGCCCTCGTTCGCGAAGCGCGCAGCATCGTGTTCGTCGCGGGCAATCACGACGTGCAGCTGCAGTGGGCGCGGGTCCAGGAAACGCTCGTTGCGCGCATCGTCGCGGCCGCGATGGGTGACCGTCCGATCAGCACACGCGAACTCGAGACACTTCGTTCCCGCGTCCGCTTCAGTGCCTGGTTCCATCGCACCGGCGACGGGATCTTCGTCGAGCACGGCAACCAGTACGATCGCTACTGCGCGTTCGGTTCGCCGCTCGCGCCCTTCGTCGACGATGGCACTCGCGTCGAACCGACGGTGGGCTCGCTGGTGGTGCATCACATCGTCGGGAACCTCGGGTACTTCAATCCGAACCACGACGAGTCGTTCCTTCTCACCGGCGCCGGATACGCGCGCCACTTCTTCCGGCACTACGCCTTCGCGCCGCACTCGCTGGTCGGCACGTGGACGCTCGGCACGTTGCAAGTGGCCTTCTCGCTACTCGAACACCGCGGTCGTCGCACGATGCTCGACGAAGACACGCTCGCGCGCTTCGCCGCCGAACGCGGCCTCGATCTGGAAGCGCTCCGCGCGCACGCGGCGCTCTCGGTCCCTGCCGGCGTGCACGAGTTCTTGCGCACGCTGCATCTCGACAAGGCCGCCCTCGCGGGGGCGCTCGCCGCGGCCACCGTCGTCGCAGTGGCCCATCCTCCGACCGCGATCGGCGTCGCGGTGGCGGCGCTCGGCGGACTCGCCGCGTTCAACATCGCGGTGCAGGAGAAGTCACTCAGCGAAACCTACGATCACGTGCGGCAGTGCCAGCGTCGCATCGCGCAATTGCACAACGCGCGCGCGGTCGTCTTCGGCCACACCCACGAGGCTTACGGGCACTGGGAGAACGGGATCTTCTACGGCAACTGCGGCACGTGGTCGCCGCGCCACCGCGACGTCGAATGCAGTATTCCGCACGAGCGCGGCGCGCCGTTCGTATGGCTGCGCTCGGACGACGGCGAGCGCATTCGTGGCGGGCTCTATCGCTTCGTCGAGGGGCACATCTTCGCGGACGCGCGCGACGAGCGCGAGACGCTGACGCCGATCGCGCCGGCGATGCCCGAGTCGATCGGCACCGCGGCGTAGGTGCGTACGTAGACCTCTCCCCCGCGGCGATTGAATGCAGCGAATGTAGCGATGGGGATGGGTCTGCGCGCGTTCAGAGGTGTGTCGTTCGGGAGAGGCTGCAGCAAGCGGTCGAACCGATCAGGAATGGTCTGCTAGCGTCCCTGCATGGCCGACACCCTCGATCCGGCACGCGAAGAAATTCTCGGGCGCGTCCTCGCGCAACTCGCGAGCGAACGCGACGAGATGGAACGCGCGCTGCGAGCACTCGTCGAGATCTCGTCGTGGACGCACGACAAGGCGGGCGTCGATGCCGCCGGCGATGCGCTCTGCGAAGTGATGAAGCTTCCGTGCGAACGAATCGCGAGCGAGCGCTTCGGCAACCACCTCGCGTTTCATGCGCCCCGTACCGCGGGCGAGGGCGGCGCGATGCTCATCGGTCACATCGACACCGTGTTCCCGCGCGATGCGTTCGCGGGATACCGACGCGAGGGAGAGCGCGCGTTCGGACCGGGCGTGCTCGACATGAAGGGCGGGCTCGTCGTCGTCGCGTCCGCGCTCGGCGCACTCGCATGTGCTGGAGCGCTCGAGCACATCCCGCTCTCGCTGCTGGTCGTGACCGACGAAGAGATCGGCTCACCCGACAGCACGCCGCATCTGCGCCGCATCGCAGCCGGGGCTCGCATCGCGCTCGACTTCGAATCGGGGCGCGCGAACGACGAGATCGTGACGTGCCGCAAGGGCACTGGTTCGTTCACGGCGCGCGCGCACGGCAAAGCGGCGCACGCGGGCAATGCGCATCGGGACGGCGTGAACGCGATCTGGGCGCTCTCGCAATTCGTCGACGGCGCGCAGCGACTCACCGACTACGCGCGCGGGGTCACCGTGAACATCGGGACGATTCGCGGCGGCATCGGCAAGAACACCGTTCCGCCCGCTGCCGAAGCCGAGGGAGATCTGCGCTTCGAGACGCACGCCGACGAGCAGAGTCTTCGCGACGCGTTGGTCCGCGTCGCAGCGAACGAGACGGTGCCGGGCGCGCACATCGAAGTCGCGTGGGGACCGGGTCGGCCTCCGATGGAACGAAGCGAGGCGAGTGCGGCGTTGCGCGATGCGTACGCGGCGGCGCAGCGTGCGTCGGGACTCGGCGACGGTGAGATGGCGCTCGTCGGCGGCGGGAGTGATGCCGCCACCACGTCGGCGATGGGCATCCCTTCGATCGATGCGCTCGGTCCGCGCGGCGCGGGCTTTCACACGCTCGACGAGTACATCGAACTGCCCACGCTGGTGACGAAGGCGCAGGCTCTGGCGCGGTTCCTCGTCACGCACGCATGGCGCTAGCGTACGGCAGCACACATTCCGGAGCGGCGTTCGCGCGAACCCCCACTCCGTCGCCTGCCGGCGACACCTCGCCCCCCGGATCGGGGGCGAGCTGTCGAGGCCACACTCGACTGAGTGGGGGTAAGCGCGCGCATCGCGTCACCTCGCAGAGATATGCACCGCGATGGACCGTCGCGGAGGGGACGCCTGTGCGGCCGTAGCTCCAGCGTTCGTGACCGATGGTGAGCGCGCTCGGACGGCGGCGCGTTACGGGCTCGTTGCAACCGCCTCGGGCTTCGCGTTGTACACGCCGCACTCGACCCGATTGCGACCGGCGTTCTTGCCGCGATAGAGCGCCGCGTCCGCCACGCTGACGAGTTCGTCGATCGTGGTCGAGTCCGCGATCGTCGTCGCGACCACACCCACCGTCGCAGTGACCGTCACGGTACCGGCCACCGTCTCGATCGGACGTGCCGCAAGCCGCTGACAGAAGCGTTCGGCCGCGCGCCGCGCGCCTTCGACATCGGTCTCGGGGAGGAGCACCGCGAACTCTTCGCCGCCGTAACGAGCCACTACGTCTTCACCGCGCACCGTGGCCGCGAGCGCATCGGCGACCGCGCGCAGCACGTCGTCACCGGCCTGGTGGCCGAGCGAATCGTTCACGCGCTTGAAGTGATCGACGTCGACCATGAGAATGCCGACCGACGTTCCTGCGCGTCGCGCGCGCGCGAGTTCGCTGATGCAGCGGCCGCGAAAGAAGCGGCGGTTGAAGAGCCCGGTGAGCGAATCGGTGTGCGACAGCCGCTCGAGAATCGCGTCGTACTCCTGCCAGCGGCGGATGAGATAGTGCGCTCCCGCGACGACGACGACGCCGATCGCAAGCGACGTTCCGGTCATCACCGCGAACCATTGCGCGGCGGGTTGGCCGTCGGGAAGGTATGGCGCGCGTGCGAAGATCGGCGCGTAACGAAGGTGACCGATGCGTTCGAGATACGTCGTCACGAACAAGATCGACGCCGCGCTCGCGATGCCCGGATACGTGTAGCGCCCTCCGAAGATCAGCAGCATCAGCACCGAAGCACCGAGCACGACGACCCAGAATGCGGGCGCGAGCGTGCCCATGCCGCGCGCCATGCCGGCGTCCGTGATCCAGAAGTACAAGACGCACACGTGCGCGAAGATCTTGCTGTGAGGCGCCGCGCGTCGGAGCACGAGGCCTACGAGCACGATCACGCACCAGCCGACGATGATCCCGTCGAGCAGCGTCTCGAATCCGCGGAGTCCGATCGGATCGGCGAATGGCTGCGCGCTGCGGTCGCGTGCGACGGCTTTGAGGAATGTGAGATTGAGAAGGCGAAACGCGAGGGTGATCGCGGCGAGGCAGAGCGACTTCTCGACGAGCGTCCAACGCAGCGGATTGCGGAAGCGACTGCGGGCGAGGCTGGGAGGGAGGCTCGTCAGCGTCGAACGCGGAATCTCCACGAACGGTTTGTATCAACAGTTCGGCGGGGCGTCCTGCGTTTCGGAGGCGATGTTTGCGCTATCCGCGGACCTGCGAAGCGATCGAACGAAGAACATCCCCCGGACGCTCGGTGATCGCGCGGCCGTGCGACACGATGACTCGTTCGAGATCGGGGATCGCGGCGAGTTCCTCGAGGTGCGCAGCGAAGGCCTCGCGATCGCGCAGGAGGAACCAACCCATCACGCGCGGGAATGCGGGCTTTCCGGTCGGATGGAGAAAGAAGCCGGCCGGAAACGGCATCCGCGGCATGTTCATCACCGCGTCGTTGAAGACCAGTGAAGTCCCCGTCGACGACTTCACGCGCATCACGCCTTCGCCGTCTTTCAAGCCGCGCAGGTGCTCGATCGACACGCGCTCGTCGCGCGCGATGTCGTCGTAGTGCGCGTCGACCGGCAC
>CBIHQZ010000287.1:0-7543 GCA_966212315.1 uncultured Myxococcales bacterium | reverse complement strand
CCGATGTGCTGACACCGAGCGACCCGACGCTCGCGACGGACATGCGCACGCGCGCCGCTTCCCTCCTCACTGCGTTGCGCGCCGAACGAGGTCCGCGCTGGTATCCGCGCGCGTGGCTTCGCGACCGCAACAACGCCCCCGTGCTCATCGGCGGCGACGACGGACCGCTCTGGCTCGAGACGCAGCCGTGGGCCTTGCTCGCCAACGCTTCGACGGCGAGCGAACGCGCCGCACTCGAGCGCGAGATCGATGCGCGCGTCGACGGACCTTCACCGATCGGCGCGATGATCCAGGAGCCGACCGTCGGGAACGAAGCGAACGCGCAAGTCTGGCCCGCGATCACCGGCCTTCTCACGTGGGCGTACACCCGCGACCGGCCCGACCTCGCGTGGCGTTCGGTGCTGCGAAACAGCTATTTCTCGCACGCAGAGACCTATCCCACGATCTGGAACTCGATCTGGTCCGGTCCCGACGGCGTGCAGGGTGTTCGTTCCGCGCAGGCCGGCTACGCGTGGACCAGCGTGCAGACGCCGATGCAGGACTTCCCGGTGATGAACGCCAATCCCGATGCGATGGGATTGCTCGGCGTGATCCGTGTGGCGGGGATCGAACCGACGCGTGACGGCTTGCGCGTCGTGCCGGTGGTGCCCGGCGATCGGTTCGTGCTCGACACCATGCTCCTCCGATTGGAGCGAGCGCCCGGGCGTTACAGCGGCGAGTACCGCGCGATCGCCGATGGAAGCATCGCGCTGTATTTCGTCCCGGGCGCGCGTGCGACGAACATCCATGCGCGTGTGCGCGGCGTGGACATCTCGATCGACGCGAGCACCGAGGAGATCCGCGTCCCGCTGTCGTTCACGCGCGGCGAGCGGGTCGCGTTCGAACTCACGTACGAGTGAGGGGGACCTCACCCCCGCTGCCGCGCGCCCCTCTCCCTCCGACGCCCGCGCGTGGCGCGCGTACCCGAAGCGTCGTCGAGAGAGGGGCTCAGGCCTGCCGAGGCGTGGGTGGAGGTGGCGTCGCGGCTCACGTCGCACGGAGCATCTTGCGGGTCACGTCACACGCAGCACCTTTCGGCTCACGTCACACGCAGCACCTTGCGGCTCACCCCGCATCTCACGCCCTCAATTCACTCAGCCCCTCTCTCGACGACGCCTGCGCAACGCCGTGACGCGGTGGCGTCGGAGGGAGAGGGGCGGGCGGCAGCCGGGGTGAGGTTCACTCCTCGTCGCCCGGCTCGACCACGTAGCCGTTCGCTCTGGCGCGCTCGCGGATCTCGGGACCCTCGTCGCGCATGCGGTCGTCGGCAACTGACGGATCGATCGGCGGCGCCGCGTCGAAGTCGTCGAAGTCGCGACCGGCCTCGACCTCCACGCCGTTGCGATTCATCCCGTGCTGCGCGTTCATCGCGAACGCACCCTGCGCGTCGGACTTCTTCGTGGGCGGCGCATCCGGGCGAGCCGTCGCGTTGTCGTTTTCGGGCCGTGCCTTCGACTGATCCCCCGACATCGTGCGTCCCATGGTCACCACCTCTCGTCCGTTGTTCATGCGTCGCACACCGCGTGCCGATGAATGCCCGTCGCTCTTGTGCAAACGGACCTCGCCGTTCAGACTCCTCCGCGCTTGCGAACTTCCTCCGCCGCGCTGTTTCTCTCGGCCGCCGCGCTCGTTTCCGGCGTCTCCGTCCTCGCGCAGAACCGACCTCGTCCGCGCACGATCTCGGTCGATGAAGTGCACAGCGGGATGCGTGGCTACGGGCTTACCGTTTTCCACGGCACCCGTCCCGAGCGCTTCGAGATCGAGGTGGTCGACGTCATCCACAACGCTCGACCCGGCATGGACATGGTGCTGATTCGCACACCCCACCCGGTACTCGACCGTGCGAGCAGCGTAGCCGGCATGAGCGGTTCGCCGATCTACCTCGACGATCGATTGCTCGGCGCATACGCGTACGGATGGGAGTTCGGGACCGAGCCGATCGCGGGCGTGACGCCGATCTCGAACATGCTCGCGGAAGCGCGTCGCACCCGGCGGACTCCACCGGGGTTGATTCCCGGCACGCAGATCCCGATGCCGATCGGTGGCGACACTTCGCCGATGCAGCGCACGCGTCGTCGTTCGAGCTGGGACGTTCTCTCGGACCGCATGCGCCTCGCGCAGAGTCCGATTCAATCCGCCCACGGACGCATGATGCCGGTGGGCGTCTCGCTCGGTGTCTCGGGCATGAGCGACGGCGCGTTGCGCATGCTGAGTGACGCGTTCACGCCGATGGGACTCGAGCCGGTGCAATCGGGTGGCGCGGGTCGACGCAACGCGAGCAGCGCACCGCCCGGCGAAGCAATTCCCACGCACTACGAGAACGGCGGCTCGGTGAGCGTGTCGCTCGTGAGCGGTGACATCAGCGCGGCAGCGACCGGCACGGTCACGCTCGTGGACGGCAACGACGTGCTCGCGTTCGGTCATCCGATGATGGGGCTCGGCGAAGTCGCGCTCCCCGCGGCGCTCTCACGCGTCGCGTGGATCATGGTGAGCGCGCGTCGCTCGCACAAGATGGCGGAGCCGATCGCCGACCTCGGTGCGCTCCAGCAAGACCGCCCCTTCACGATCGTGCTCGACGAACATGCCGCCGCGCCGACGGTGCCGATGCACGTACGCGTGCTGCACAACGAAGGCGGCGCGCACAACAACGAGTGGAACGTGCGACTCGCGTATCACCGCGCGTTGCTTTCGCGACTGTATGGTTCGGTCATCGGCACTGCGCTCGAGACGTCCGCCGGCGAAGCGACCGACGTGGCATGGGTCGTTCACTCGAACGTCGTGACGCGCGATCACGGCACCCTCTCGTTCACCGATCTCGGCGCATCGGGCGATGGCACCGGCGCGCTCTCCGTCGGCGGTCTCGGCAGCTCGGAAGCGGTCGAACGACTCACCGAGAATCCGTACGAGCAGGTTCGCATCGAACGCATCGACGTCGACATCGATCTGCACTGGGCGCGCGACTTCTATTACATCCGTTCGAGCGCACTCTCGCGTGCCGAGGTCGATCCCGGCGAGACGGTGCAGCTGACGGTGTCGCTCGGTCAGTACGCGGGTGCGCCTGTCCTGCGCACCATTCCGATCACCGTGCCGCGCGAAGTCGCGGGGCGCGACGTGGACATCGAAGTGAGCGCCGGCGGCGACACGCTCGGTGATCAGCCCGAGCCCGAACGCATCGAAGATCTCATTCGCAATCTCACCTCGTCGTATCCCGACGACAGCATCGTGGTCAGCATGCGCATGCCTGGACAGGGCGTGATGCTGCGCGGCCGCGTGCTCTACGACCTCCCCGGTTCGGCGCTCGACACGCTTCGACCCGCAGCGAGCACCGATACCGGCGAACCGTTTCTCAACGTTCGCCGCACCGTCGTCCCCGTCGGCCGTCTCGTCCTCGGCCGCGATCGACTTCGCATCCACGTGCGCGACATCCGCCAGTAAGCCCGAAGAGCCCACGAATGAACGACCGGCCCCTTCTCGATCCGCATCGCTCGCGTCCACGCACACCCCGCTCGCGCCGCGCGCTCCTCGCGCTCGCGGGAGGAACGCTCGTCGCAGGCTCGATCGTCGCGCTCGCGCCGCGTCCGACCGAGGCGGTGAACACCCGCACGTTCGTGTTGGACTCGCAGAGCGATCTCACCGCGGGCGTACTCGACCGCGTTGCGGTCACCAGCGATGGACGCGTCACCGTCGGCGCCGACATTCAACGCACGGTTCCCGATCCGACCGCGCAGAGCATCTGGTCGCTGCTCGACATGAACGACGGCACCGCGCTCGCCGGCAGCGGCATCGACGGTCGCGTCTATCGCGTCGAAGGTTCGCACGCGACCGTGTACGCAGAGACCGGCGCGACGGTGGTGACGTCGCTGGTGCGCGCCGAAGACGGAACGATCTACGCGGGCACGTTTCCCGACGGAAAGATCTTCCGCATCCGCCCGCCGCAGAACGGTCATCCGCAGAGTCCCGAACTGCTCGTGCAACTCCCTTCGACTTCGTACGTGTGGTCGATGGCGTGGGATCGCACGCGGCACGTGCTTCTCGCGGCGACCGGCTCCGACGGCAAGCTCTACTCGATCGATCGCGCCGGGCACGCGAGCGTCGTGTTCGACAGCGACGAGAGCCATCTCGATGCAATCGCGGTCGCGGCCGATGGCACCATCTACGTCGGCTCGAGTGGCGGTCACGCTGTGCTCTACGCGGTGCGCGGCGCGGGTCAGGCGCGCGCGGTGGCGCGATTCACCGGCGATGAATTGAAGTCAATCGTGATCGCCGGGAACGATCTCTACGTCGCCGCCAACGAGTTCGCCGAACCGAGCGACCCGCCTCGGCGTCTCACCAATTCGGCTTCGCGCGGACCCGTGCCCGGCGGTCCGGTGGCACCGCGTCCGCGCCCCGGTCACGGCCGCGTGTATCGCGTGAACGCCGACGGTGTGAACGAGCGCGTGTACGACAACGCCGACGCGCACATCACCGCGCTCGAATGGGATGCGAACGCGCACGAGGTCTACGCGGCGCTCGGTGCCGGCGGACGCATCGTGGCGATCGGCGCGGATCGAACCAATCGCGTGGCGTTCGATGTCGACGAGACCTCGGTGCTCGCACTCTCGATCACGTCGCGCGCGCGCATGTTCGCGACGGCCGACACGGGCTCGATCTACACCGTCACCGCGGCGCGCCCTCCCGCGGCAACGTGGACCAGCAAGGTGCTGGATGCATCGAGCATCGCGCGATGGGGCGCGGTGCGTTGGCGTGGCACCGGTGCACTCGACTGGGAAGCGCGCAGCGGCAACAGCGATCCGGTCGACAGCACGTGGAGCGCGTGGAGTGCGCTCGATGGCGAGGGCGTCGTGCGTGCGCCGGCCGCGCGTTACCTGCAGATCCGCGCGCGATGGGCGCGTGATGGCGCAAGTGTGATGCGCGCGGTGACCGCGTACTACCTCCCGACCAATCAACGCGCGGTGCTCACCGACGTGAGTGCCGAGAGCAAGACGGGCGATCCGCGACCGCAAGCGATCAAGATCGCGTGGAAGGTCGAGAACCCCGACAGCGATTCGCTGCGCTACCGCGTGCGGTTTCGCGCCGATGGCGAGCAGAACTGGCGTTCGGTGCTGCGCGCTGCGGAGTTTCTCACCGCGACGAACTACGACTGGTCGGTCGACGGACTTCCCGAGGGCTATTACCTCGTGCAGGTCGAAGCATCGGACGAAGCGGCGAATCCCGAAGGCGAAGCACTGCGCGACGTGCGCGCGAGCGAACCGGTGCTGGTGGACAACACCGCTCCGCGCGTGACGGTGAACGTCGTGGGCGGCGCGGTGCGTGGCGAAGCGGTCGACGGCGTGAGCGCAGTCACGCGCATCGAGATCGCGGTCGACTCGCTCGAATGGCGCCCTGCCCGCGCGGCCGACGGTGTCCTCGACGAACGCACCGAGAGCTTCGAAGCGGCGCTCCCTGTTTTCACCGATGGCGGCGAGCACGTCGTCGCTGTGCGCGCGGTGGACGAAGCGGGGAACACAGGCACCGCCAGCGCTCGGTATCGCGCGGCCGCAGCGCCGGTGACTGCGCCCGCTCGTCGCCGCTAGCACACGAGAGCTTCACCACTGCGCGCGTTTCCCTTCCACCCGCCATCGCACCGGGTCGGGTGCGCCGTGCGCGAACGCGTAGTCGAGGTCCGCGAGCTGCCGCCGGATCGCGTCCTGCTGCGACGAATACTCCTGCTGGTGCGCCCACGTCACATACCGCCCCATCAGCGGGATCGAGACGAACGTGAGGAACGCGCCGAGCGCACCGATCGATCCCCACAGGGCGCCGGCCGGGATCACCGCCAGCAGGCCGAGCAGCAGCCACGGCGTGCGAACGCGCGAACGAGACACGTCGTCCCGCGCGCCCTCGAGTCGAGCCAGGTGCGTCTCGAGAAGCTCGCGTCGCGACCGGTACTGCTGAGTTCCCGCCGTGCGTGCGGTGGAAGAGCCATCGACGTCCATGTTGCGCTGTACACTCCTTCGGCCCGAGGCCGCATGGGACGTGAGCAAGACCGGTTCCAGCCGAATTCCCGTGTCGCTTCGTGTTCGCCCCACGAGCGATCGTGGGGACGCCGCGAGATGTCGTGGGCACCCACGAAGCGCATCGCGACGGCGCAAGCGATCTCGTTTTGCTTGCCGCGCGAACGATCCGCCTGTCATCGATGCGGCGGACGCACGTGAGTTCTTCGTCACGCGATGATGTTGCGGTCGAGTCTTCCGATGCGTTGCAACGGATCGCGCTCGAGATGACGAGCGTGCTCGATCTGGCGCGATTGCTTCGCACGATCAGCGAGGGGCTCGTCACCGAGTTCGACGCGGCGCTCGCGCGCATCTGGCTGCTCGAGGTCGCATCGTGTCAGCAGTGCACCGACGCGCAGCAGTGCCCGCATCGCACGCCGCACCTTCGATTGAGCGCGAGCGCGGGTCTCTCGCAGCGGCTCGACGGGCGCTATCGCGAGATCGCCCTCGGTGCGTTGAAGATCGGCAAGATTGCGGTCGATCGCGAGCCGGTCTGCGTCGACGACGTGTCGCGCGACCCGCGCATCGCCGATCCCGGGTGGGTCAAGACGAACGAACTGCGCGCCTTCGCAGGCTACCCATTGCTCTTCCGCGGCGAGCTTCTCGGCGTGATGGCGCTCTTCACGCGACGGGCGCTGAGTCCGAAAGAGTTCGAACGAGTGGGGGCGTTCGCCAACCAGACCGCGGTCGCGATCAAGAACGCGCGGCTCTTCGCCGAACTCGAAGCGCTCACCTCGCGACTGCGCGCGGAGAACGCGTACCTGCAGGACGAGATGCGTGACGCGCGTGCCTCGGCGTCGATGCCGGTCGGAAACAGCGCCGCATGGCGGTCGACGATGGACGCGGTGGAGCAGGTCGCCGCGACCGATGCGACCGTGTTGATCACCGGCGAGACGGGTACCGGCAAAGAGCTGCTCGCGCAGGCGATTCACGCGCGCAGTCCACGTCGCGAAGGACCGCTCGTGCGGATGAACTGCGCGGCCGTGGCGCCGACGCTGCTCGAAAGCGAGTTGTTCGGACACGAGCGCGGCGCGTTCACCGGCGCGGGCGCGCGACGCATCGGGCGATTCGAACTCGCACACCGCGGGACGCTCTTTCTCGACGAGATCGGCGAACTCTCGCTCGAGGCGCAGGCCGCGATGTTGCGCGTGCTGCAGGAGCGCGAGTTCGAGCGCGTCGGCGGAAGCGAGCCGGTGCGTGTCGATGTGCGGGTGATCGCCGCGACGAATCGAGACTTGCAGAACGCGGTCGCCGCGGGTCGATTTCGCGCGGACCTTTTCTACCGACTGAACGTGTTCCCGATCGTGGCCCCTCCGCTTCGCGATCGCGCCGGTGACGTGGCGTTGCTCGCGGCCGAATTCGTGACGCGCGCCAGTCGCCGATTGCGCAAGCCACTGCGCGGCATCGCGCCCGACGCAGTGGCGCTCCTCGCGCAGTACGACTGGCCGGGCAACGTGCGCGAACTCGAGAAC
>CBIHQZ010000286.1:0-7551 GCA_966212315.1 uncultured Myxococcales bacterium | reverse complement strand
TCACACGTTCGACGAACGCGTGGTCGTGCGGTGCGACGCTTCGGGCCTCGTGATGTACGCCCGCGACCATGCGCGCATCAGCCCCGTCATCGTGTGCGGCGCGCAAGCATCCACCTGCGTTCGCAGCGAAACACCGCCGACGCCATTGCTCGCGACGATGCCGCTCTATCTCACCCACACCCCCAACGGCCGCTCGCTCGCGCATTCCGAATGGCCGATGGCCTTCGTCCGCGCGGGCGGAACCCTGGTGGGCGCGCGCGCGGTCGGGCCGGTGGTGTCCGTCGCGCGAAAGTCGGTCGACGCCGCGCACTGGAGCGACGATCGCGTGGTGTTCGACGCCGCGGCCCACATGCACGGCTACGCGGTCGAAGGGATCGACGTGTACTCCGAAGGCGACGCGCTTGCGCTCGCGATCGCGACCCCCGAGGGGCTGCACATCCTGCGAAGCGACGACTCCGGCGCCACCTGGCATTGAGGGCGGCGAAGACCCATCGAAGGCAGAAGAGACCCTCACCGCGCAGACCCTTGGTAGCGCAGACCCCTCCCCATCACTGTCACCGTTGCCTCACCTGCCCCTCCCCGAACGACACTTCGCACTGTGGAATCGAGAGTGTCGTCCGAAGAGGGGCACTCGCGACGTGCATTGCGTTCGCTCGATTCGCACGGCCGTTTCCCGGCGTGCTTGTCGTTCGCCCGCTGCGAGCGCCCGTGGCCTTTCCCCCGGGTGCCCCTCGTCGGACCACACTCCCGCGTCGCCATTGCGAAGTGTCGTTCGGGGAGGGGCGAGCGCGCCCATTGATTCAAGTGATGGGGAGGGGTCTCCGAACAAAGGGGGCCCATCGATTCAATCGATGCGGAGGGGTCTTCGAAGAGAAAGGTCTGCCCACAAGCCCCCCGTTGCGTCACTCTCGGGACGTGAGAGCGAGGTCTTCATGAACGAACTCTTTTCGAATCCTGCTCACTCGATCGTCGCAACCACCCTCGCACTCGCACTCGCGGCGTGTGGGCCCGTCGCGAATCTCAGCGACGCAACGACCGACGGCGACGTCGCCACCAGCAGCGATGCATCCGACGCGACCTCCGCCGCTGACACCAACACCGGCCCCTACGACCCGTACTTCGACCCCGCGATGCACTCGCCCTCGACGCCCATCACCGCGCCCTCGGAAGAATGGACCTGGGTCCCGTTCGGCGACGCGGTCTGCGGCAACGGCGAGAGCACCGGCATCGGCGTGAACCTCACCACGCGCAGCAATCGCGTGTTGATCTTCATGATGGGCGGCGGCGCCTGCTGGGATCAGGCGACCTGCTACGTCGTGCAGTCGGCCGCGAACCTCACCGACGGATACACCGCCACGGACTTCGCGCACGACACCACAGTCTCCGCGAGCACCACGCTGTTCGATCGCAGCGACGCCCGCAATCCGTTCCGCGACTACAACTGGGTCTTCGTTCCGTACTGCACCGGCGACGTGCACACCGGCAACATGCGCCGCAGCTACGTCTACAACGGCACGCCGCAACCGACGTTCTTCATGGGCGGACGGAACATGAGCGTCTATCTCCGCCGCATCGTTCCGACCTTCGCGTCTGCCGACCGCGTGATCCTGTCGGGCGCGAGCGCGGGCGGATTCGGCGCGGCACTCAACTGGGAACGCGTGCAGACCGCATTCGGCGCAACGCGCGTCGACCTTCTCGACGACTCGGGACCGCCGATCGACAACTCGCGCTACCACCAGTGGGTCTCCACCTGGAACACCGAGTTCCCCACCGGCTGCACCGAGTGCGCGAACACGGCAACCGCGGCACTCACCTACTACACCGCGCGCTACGCCACCGGCCATCGCTTCGCACTGCTCTCCTACGAGCAGGACGCGACCATCGCGGGCTTCTACGGCTTCACCGGCGCGCAATTCGAGACGGGCCTCTACGGCATCGCGCACGACTTCTTCGATCCGAATCCGTGGATCCACTATTTCTTCCTGCCGGGCTCCGACCACGTGCTCATCGGCGGACTCGCCACCACCACGGGCGCCGACGGCACGACCCTCTCGCAATTCATCAACCAGATGGTCACCGACGACCCCGCCTGGCACAGCGTGCATCCCTGACCGCGCGCGTTGGCGCATGACACGCGCAAACGCAGTGGTAGCTTTTCGACGTGGCCGGCTCGCAGATCAAACCGTCGCGCTGGACGTACTTCTTCTTCGGCGGCCTCGTGTCGGTGCTGGTCGGGCGCATCGTGTGGGCGCGCCACGATCAATCGCAGTTCACCCGTGAAGCGCCGCTCGCGCACACCACCAGGCGCTTGCTTCGCTGCGTCCTCGGTCGCGATGCGCAGCGCCTGCTCGACAGCCGCGCGGCCGCGCAAGGCGGCAACGGCGTTCTGTCGTGGACCGACAAGATCGAAGATCGGCTTCGACGCACCGTCGCGATCGAAGCGAACGCCACCTGGCCTTCGCGTTGTCTTCCGATCGCCGAACGACTCGAGACCCGCCTCTCGACCGAGCTGCACGCGCAACGCGCACAACGCGCCGCGATGGACGCACGACAGTTGCTCACCGTCGGCGCCGCGCGTCGCATCGAGTTGCTGCGCGCCGTCGAGAGCGGCGATCTCGCCACTGCGCTGTCGGCCCTCGCGTACGAAGTCAGCGGCATGACCAGCGCGACCGAAGAGGGCTGGGGCTCGCCGTTGCGTCCCGATGCGAACGACCTGTGGCCCGTTCACACCGTGAGTTTCCCGCACGCCGCGCCCATTCCCGCCGAGGCCGACCGCGCGCAACTCGTGCAGCCCGACATGCTCGTCTACCAGAGCACTGCCGACCGTCGGATGCATCGGGTGATGTTCGACGCCAACGAGACGCCGAGCGATCGCGCGCTCGGTCGCGGCGCGCCGGTTCTCGGGGACGTTCGCGAAGACGCATTCCTGGTGGCCGCGGACGACGGCGATTCGCTGTTCGTGCCGAGCGGCGAACCCTCGGCGCTGATGCCGCTCGCCGAAGCGGTGCGGAGCGGAGACGAACCGATCGAAGGATGGAGCGCGCTCGCAAACGGCGACTCGCTCACGTTCGCGAGCGTCACCGGCGGCGTGGTGCGGGTGCGATCGACCTCGCGCACCGGCGCGGTGCAATGGCGCGACGCCCGAACCTACGGCACGCCCGACGAAGTGTTCGCCGCGGTGCTGGTTCCCACCGACGACGGCGCGCCACGACTGGCAACACTCGATCGCGGACCGAACTCGCTCGCGGTGTCCGTGCGCACGCTCGACGACGCTCCGCCGGCTCTCGGCGGCAGCGAAGCGTCGGCACCGCCCGCGTCGCATCCCGGTGGCGAATGGCTCACGTTCGATCCGCGCATCCGCGTGTGCGAGTCGGCCCATGCGCGGCACGTGTTGCTCTTCGATCGCTTCTCGATGCGCGCGATCCGGCTCGACGCGCGCGGCGGAGTGTCCACTCAGGACATCCGGCTCGACACGCTCGGCCCGCTGCTCGATCGCCGCGCCGAATGGCACTGCAACGACACGCACGCATTGTTCTTCGCGGACTTCGAACATCGCAGCGACACGATGATGGTGTTCGACTACGGCGAGTCGTCACCGCGACTGCCGCGTGCGCCGTTGCTCGGCGCTGGGGCATCGCTCGCAGGCGCGGCACTCACACGCGATCGATTGGTGACCGTCGTTGCGAACCCCGCGTCGCTGCGTGCGTACGACATCTCCCTCGCCGACCTCGCCACGACGTCGGACGAATCGATCATCGGCTGGAACGGCGGCGCATTGCTCGCGCTCGAATCGCGCGCCGATGCCGACGCACACCGTGAAGAGCGCACCGTGCGGGTGATGCAGATGCTCGGACGCGACGATCAGGTCGCGATGCTCGCGTGGGTCATCGAAGGGACGCGCGGATACGCGGGACGGCTCGCGTCGCGTGACGGCGGTCGCACCTTCCAGGGCGACTGAGTCCGCGCCGGCGTATCATCGCCGGATGCGCCGATCACGCAGCATCCCCGGGCTCCTTCTCGACCTCGCAGCCATCACGTTCCGTCGCGCGAATCCACGCGTCGTCGCGAGCGTCACCCTCGCCGTCGGCGCCGGGATGATCGGCGCGGGCGTGCACGCTCTTCTCGCGCGCCCCGCGCACTCGTCACGCCCCACCCACGTGCGCACGGTGACCTCCGCGCGCGACCAGGCCCTTCGCGCGATTCGCGCACGCGGGGTCTCCGCACTCGGTTCGGGCGTCGCGTTCTCACCTGCGTTGGCAGCGAGCGCCGGCGGCTTCGGTCTGGCATGGCTCGAAGGAAGCGGCGGCCTTCCGCACGTGCACTTCGCGCGACTGAGCCCGAGCGGTGAACGAGTCGGCGACGAGGTCGTCGTCACGCGCGGCAACGCGCAGCAAGTGCTGCCCAACATCGTGGCGGCCGCGGGGGAGTTCGGCATCACGTGGACCGACGTGGTGGGTCAGGGCGACGAAGTCGAAGTCGGTTTCGCGCGCGTCGGCGCCGACGGCGCGCTGCGCGGCGAACCGATGCGCGTGAGCCACGGCAACGGGTTGCACTTCGGTAGCTCGCTCGCATGGAGCGGCGCGAACTATCTGATGGCCTGGAACGCGGTGACCTCGCGCGGCATGCCCGAACTCCGCGCGGTGCAATTCGCACCGAACGCGCGCCCCGGCGACGCGCAATCGCTCGAACGCAACGCGCTCCCGATCGGTCTGTCGTCCGCCACGTGGGACGGTCGCGAGTTCGCGATCGCATACGGCCACTGGAACGATCGCGCCGATCAACTCAACGCACGCTTCGTTCGACTCACCCCGCAAGGGCGCGCGATCGGCACGCTCGAAATGGGGACGGCCCCCGCGTTCGGCGGTTACTTCGCCGCGACGCCTTCCGCCGAAGGGACTGCGAGCGCGTGGACTGCATTCGACGAAGAAGGCTCGGCGGCGCTGTATTTCGCGCGGTCACGCGGCGCGCGCGTCGAGACCGCGGCACGGCGCATCGCGAGCGCCGGCGTGTTCGCGGTGCCGCCGTCGATCGCGTGGAACGGCACGACGGCGACGGTGCTGTTCGTCGACGACGCGAACCAGCAACCGGGCGTGTCGATGCTGCGCGTCGGCGCAAACGGCGCGGTCATCGGCAGCGCCACCCGCATCTCGCGCGGTGACTTCGCACTCGAGCCGACCGTCGTCTGGACCGGTCGCGAGTTCGCCGCGGCGTGGACGCAGATCGACGGCCGCCGTCTCTCGCTCCGCCTCGCGCGCTTCGACGCGGATGGGAAGCCGGTGGCCGCGGATCGGGAGGTCGCGAGCGCGAGTGAGCGGAGATAGACTCCTTCGGCGCAGACCCCTCCCTACGCTGCCGCGCCCCCCTCGTTCGGGGAGAGGCGCGCGGCAGCGCAGGAGGGGTCTGCGCCTAGCACACATCCACCACGAACTTCCGCTGCAACCGCTTCACCACGCCATCGGCATCGAATCGGATCGTCAGCACGCCGTCGTCGCCCGGCGGTCCCTCGTCGGTCACTGTCCCCGCGCCGAACTTCGCATGCCGCACACGGCGACCGGCCGGCTCGGGCGGCGCGACCCCGCGTTCTTTCTGCGTCGGAATGCTCAACTCGATCGCCACCGCTGCGTACATCCACGCGTCGAAGTGCTCATTGCCGAAGCAGCCGTCGAAGCTGAAACACGTCTCGTGGATCAGCGTCGCACACGCGCGCGGGCGCACCGTGAAGGCATCGGTTGCCTCGCCGCGAAACAGCGCGCTCGCGAGCGAGAACGCATCGACGTCTTCGCCGTCGTCGTCACGTCCCTTGCGGGCGAACGTCACGTACTCGCCGAGCGCCCCGATCGTCTGGTCGGACAATGCTCGCTTCAGACGCGCGACATCGAGCGCGTGCACGAACGGCTCGGCGGGCGGCTTGCGCTGATCACGCATCTCCGTGATCGCGAGACACGGCCGAACGCCGACGATGATCCCGAGCGCGACGGCCGCTTCCGCCAGATCGCGATCGAGCCCGCGCAAGTCGCGTGTGGCGTGAGCCGCGTCCGCGTTCGTCGGTGCGATCACGTGATGCGCGCAGGGAACGAGCAACACGCCGCCGTCGGGCATGAACTCGCGATCGCGCAGCGCGGCCAAAAGCGCGTCGCGAAACGGTGCCGCGCGATCATCCGCGGGCGCGCGCGCCTCGCCCGTGAGTCGCAGCGCATACGTGACCGTCACGCGGTGACCTTCCTCGACCGCCGCGACCGAGTGGTCGGCGTCGCCGAACATCGCGGCCCATCGCAACGCGCGCGACGAATGCGCGGGGTCGGTGCTCCAGTCGAACACCGTCGGGTTCGCATCGCACGACGAGACGCTCAGCGCGCCACCGCGATGTGGAATCGGCAGGCAGACGACGAGCGTGCCGAGCATCCCGGGTCCGCGCGGCGTGTCGCGATGACGTCGGAAGTGACCGCCGGGTGGATAGACGTGAACGTCGGTGAGTGTTGCCGCGAGATGTTCGCGCGGCGAGAGGGCGCGTTCGATCGCTGCGAGCACGCCCGATGCGGTGGGATCGAAGCCCTGGACGCGGACCGCGTCGCGGGCAGTCAGGCGAAACGCGTCGCGCACTGCTGGATCAGTGCGGGTGCGTTGTCCGTCGCCGAACGGCGCAGGCTCTGCATGCGCGAGCAACGCAGCGACGCATCGATCGGGCTGCTGCGCGTCGATGACCAGTTCGGGTTCGCCGGGGATCCGCAGCGCGATCGGTGAAGACGGAGCCCACTCGCCGCCGCACGCACTCGGGTCGTTCGTTGCGTCCAGCGCCGCGAGCGTCGCAACGAGCGGAGACTTCGATGCGGTAAGGCGTCGCATGGCGGTGATTTGTACCGCGAGTGCGGTGGACGCTCGTGCGGGGACTGTCAACCTTCCCGTGGCGCCTCGAAGGCGTCGGTCGCCCACGCGTCGCCGCCGGTCCATTCGCGCTCATCGCGGCGCCGCTTGTCGCGGTCGCAGCGCGATTGATCGACCCACCGACAGCGCTTGGATGCCTCGTCGTTGCGTTCGTCGTCTGGCTGCTCTGGATGAGGCGTGCGGGTCGCGTCGGGCGAGAGCATGCGCGCATCATCCTGCGTGTGACCGGTGGTGTTCTTCACGTTGCCCGCGGCGGTGATCGGGTCGCGCGCGAGGTGCCGCTCGCAGCGATTCGCGACGTCGAACTCGACCGCAAGACGATCATTGTCGTCGGCTCTTCACGGACGTCGACCGAAGTGTTCAGCGACCGGACGTCCGCGCGCATCCAGCTGCTCGTCGATCATGGCGAGCCAGTGCGTCTGGCGGACGAATTCGTGCATTACGACTACTGCGTGCAGCACTTCGGCAAGGTCCGAAGTTTTCTGCGGACCCACGGGTGGGAGCCCGAGGGCGAGCGAACGAGCGCGGTCTGATCGGGCCGAGGAACGTGCGAGGGCCGCGCGTCAGTCGTCGAAGCTTTCGGTGACATCCGAAGTCGAGACACGGCCCGCTACGACGTCGCCTCGCTTTCGACCTCGCCCGGGTTCGCGGTCGTCGTCACCGGCACGC
>CBIHQZ010000285.1:0-7593 GCA_966212315.1 uncultured Myxococcales bacterium | reverse complement strand
TGCGACATCGCGAGCCTCACGAAGGTGAGGTTTCGGAGGAGTTGCCGTGGCTTCAGCCGCTTCAGCCGCCGGGTCCCACCGCGGCGTGCGGAGGTCTCGCTACACCAATCGCTTCGCCGCCTCGACCACCTTGTCGGCGATGAGTCCCAGCTCCTGATAGATGCGCTGATACGGTGCCGACGCCCCGAAGCGTTCGAGTCCGAGCACCACGCCGTTGCTGCCGACCCAGCGGTACCAGGACATCGGATGCGCCGCTTCGATCGCGACGCGCGGCACGTTCGGCGGAAGCACTTCGTTCTGGTACGCCGACGACTGCGCCGCGAACAACTCGTGACTCGGCATGCTCACCACGCGCGCGCGCACACCGGCGGCTTCGAGCTTCCTTTGCGCTTCGACCACCAGCGCGACCTCGGAGCCCGATGACATCAACACGACCTGCGGCGGGCCTCCCTTCACGTCGCCGAGCACGTACGCGCCCTTCGCGAGACCGGCCGCGGCGCCGTACTTCGTGCGGTCGATGAACCCGAGCTTCTGGCGCGTGAGCACCAGCGCGATCGGCCCGGTGCGATGCAGCAACGCCGTGCGCCACGCTTCCGCGGTCTCGGTTGCATCGGCAGGACGGATCACGGTGAGGTTCGGAATCGCGCGCAGTGCCGACAGCTGCTCGATGGGCTGATGCGTCGGTCCGTCTTCGCCGAGACCGATCGAGTCGTGGGTGAACACGTAGATCGCCTGCTGATGCATGATCGCCGCGAGGCGGATCGCCGGGCGCATGTAGTCCGAGAAGATCAGGAACGTGGCGCCGTACGGGATGATCCCGCCGTGGAGCGCCATGCCGTTCATGATCGAACCCATGCCGTGTTCGCGGATGCCGAAGTGGAAGTTGCGACCTCCGTGCGACTCGCCCGAGAAGTCCCCGGCGCCCTTCAACAGCGTGTTGGTCGACGGCGCGAGGTCGGCCGATCCGCCCATCAGCTCGGGCACCTTCGCAGCGATCGCGTTGAGCACTTTCCCCGACGCTGCACGGCTCGCCACGTTGCCGTCCGCGTCGGTGAACGTCGGGATCGCCGCTTCCCACCCGGCCGGAAGTTCGCGCTTCTGTCGACGCTCGAATTCCTTCGCCTCGGCCGGATTCGCGGCCGCGTAGGCATCCCACTTCTTCTTCCACTCGGCCTGCAGCGCATCGCCGCGGGTCTTCGCCTTGCGCCAGTACGCGAGCGCTTCATCGGCGACGAAGAACGGCTCGAGCGACGGGTATCCGAGCTTCTGCTTCGCGAGCTTGATCTCTTCTTCGCCCAGCGGTTCGCCGTGCGCCTTCGCGGTGTCCTGCTTGTTCGGCGAGCCGTACCCGATGTGCGTGCGCGTGATGATCAGCGTCGGCCGGGGGTCTTTCTTGCCGGCTTCGATCGCCGCGTCGATGGCCGCGAGGTCGTTCACGTCCGCGATGTGCAGCACCTGCCAGCCGTACGATTCGAAGCGCTTGTGGGCTTCTGCGGAGTCGTAGGTGAGGTCGGTCGCGCCTTCGATCGTGATGTGATTGTCGTCGTAGAAGCCGATGAGCTTGCCCAGCTTGTGGTGTCCCGCGAACGAAGCTGCTTCGTGCGAGACGCCTTCCATCAGATCGCCGTCGCTCGCGATGAAGTACGTGTAGTGATCGACGATCGCGTGGCCGCCCTTGTTGAACTCCGACGCGAGGTGCGCCTCGGCGACGGCGAAGCCGATCGCGTTCGCGATGCCCTGGCCGAGCGGGCCGGTGGTGGTTTCGACGCCGTCGGCAAAACCGTACTCGGGGTGACCCGGCGTCTTGCTCTCCCACTGACGGAACGACTTCAGGTCGTCGAGCGAGAGGTTGTAGCCGCTGAGAAACAGGCACGAGTAGAGAAACATCGACGCATGCCCGCACGAGAGCACGAAGCGATCGCGATCGACCCAGTGTGGATCGTTCGGATTGTGTCGCAGGTGCTTCGTGTAGAGCGCGTAGCCGATGGGCGCGAGTGCCATCGGCGTTCCGGGATGCCCCGAGTCGGCCTTCTGCACGCCATCCATCGCGAGTACGCGCACGGTGTTGATGCAGAGCTGTTCGAGCGTCGTGTCGTTTGCGTTCTGGCTCACGGAGATCTCCTCGGCGTTCGTGCGGCGCGCCGAGTCGAATCGACCGGTGCGTCAGCGGCGGCGCAGCCTAGCCGAAGCGATCGGGAGTGTCAGCGCGGGAACAGTGCGTCGATCATGGGACCCGCGAGGCTCTCCGGATGATCGCGATGAAACCGCGCGGCGCGCTCGCGTGCTTCGTCGACGCGATCCGCGAGAAGCAATGTGCGGATCGCCAGCACCTCGCGTTCCTCGGCGAAGCGCCCGAATGGAAACCGCGCGAGATGCAATCGGACCGCGAGTGTCGCGCCACCGACGTCGTGCCGATCGAGTGCCTGGCGTGCCAGTGTGAGAAGCGAAGACTCCTCGAGCGAGTGATCGATCTCCGGTGCGTGCGCGGCGTCGAGCACGAGCGAGCCGTCGAGTGTATCGCTCGTTGCAGTGGGGGGCTCCGGGGGGAGGGGGATCAATACGAACGTGGGGTTCGTCGTGAGCACCGGCGCGTGAGACGGAGGCGGCATCGCATCGGCAGGACCACCGAGCGGTGTGGGTCGGATCACGTCGTGGTTCGGTGCGAGCGGTTCGTTGTCCGACACCGAATCGAGCGGCCGTATCCCGTGCGGATCGTCGTGCGACCGCGGAACGCGCACGAGGATCACGACGGCGACGGCCATCCCGAACGCCGCCACGAGCGCGATGTTCGGCCCGAGCCACTCGCGGAAGCGAACCCACTGCGTCCGGCGCGGCGTGACGGTGAGCCGCACCTGCGAGCGCACCGCGTCCATCGCGGCAGCGGACGGCGGCGGCGCGGAGCGTTCGAGCTCGATTGCCTTCGCGAGGTCGGGCGGAAAGTGCGGCGAGCGGTCGGTCATTCGCGGATCGAACGGAACCCCGACGACTGTGCGCGAACAGCGTGAGCCTCGCGAGCGGCAAATTCACGGGTTCTCGGGGCAGAACGGCGCAGTGTGTCATGGAGTGCGCGCGGCAACGTTGATACGCTCGCGTTTTGTCCGACCTCCTCGATCGCGCCAGATCGCCGCGAGGCCGTGCCAAGGAGTGCTTGATGTTTCGTTCGCCGAGCCTTCTGCGTCTCGTTTGCTTCGGTCACCTTGCGGCAGCGCTCGCCCTCGCGGGTTGCACGACGGAGTTCGACACGAGTCGGTTCCGTGACGTTGCCGCCGCCGACGCGAGCGACGGGAGCATGGTCGAAGGGGGCATGGACGCGACGATGGACGGCCCGCCGAACGACACGACCGCGGACGTCGTCGACAGCGGAACGGACGTGCCCGAGGGCGGCGATGCCGGATGCCCGCCGTGCGGCACAGGCGAAACGTGTTGTGGCAACACCTGCGTCGATCTGATGGTGACGGGCGATCACTGCGGAACCTGTGCGCGCGCGTGTCCTGGAACCGCGTGCGTCGCGGGGCAGTGCCTCTCGTCGTGCGTCATTCCGTTCGTCGACTGCGATGGCAACGTGATCAACGGCTGCGAGATCAATGCAGCCACCGACGCGATGAACTGCGGCGCGTGCGGGCGAGCCTGTGCGGCGAGTCAGGTCTGCGACAACGGTTCGTGCGCGTGCGCGATGGACCGCGGCGACTGCGACGGCGATCGCGCGAACGGCTGCGAGACCGATACTGCGACCGATGCGCTCAACTGCGGCGCGTGCAATCACGCGTGCGGCGCGGGGCAAGCCTGCGTGGCCGGCGCGTGCGCGTGCTCGCCGGGATTTGCGGACTGCGACGCGAACCCGATGAACGGCTGCGAGATCGAGACCACCAGTGACTCGCTGCATTGCGGCGCGTGTGGCAACGCATGCGGGGTCCACGCTGTGTGCATGGGCGGCGCGTGCCAGTGCAACGCCGGGTTCCTTTCGTGCGGCGCGACGTTCGCGTGCACCACCGCCGCGAGCGATCCGGCGAACTGCGGCATGTGCGGAACGGCCTGCTCGGGCACTACGCCGGTGTGCGGCTCGACGGGCTGTTCCAACGGTTGCGCAGGCGGCGAAGCGATGTGCGGCACGTCGTGTGTCGACACGATGACCGACGTGAACAACTGCGGCGTGTGCGGCACCACCTGTACCGCGCCCGCGGGATCGAGCATCGCGACGTGCGACGCCGGCGTGTGCGGCGTTCGCTGCCAGACTGGATTCGCGGACTGCAATGGCCTCGTTGCCGACGGCTGCGAGGTCGACGCGCGCACCGACGCGGCGAACTGCGGCGCATGCGGCAACGCGTGCGGCGGTTCGCAGATCTGCGTCGCGGGCGTCTGCGGGTGTCCGGCAGGCATGCGCAATTGCGGTGGAGTGTGCGCGGTCTGTTGCACGAACAACGACTGCAACGACGGCGACGCGTGCACGTCCGATGTCTGCACCGGCGGCACCTGCACGTCGGCAGCATGCGCGGCCGGCACGACCTGCTGCGGCGCTTCGGGCTGCAATGCCTGCTGCTCCGACGCCGACTGCATGAGCGGCGCGATGGCGGGCCTGCACCGGGGGTGCGCGGCGAACTTCACGTGCACGGCGTGCGCGCCCGGCTTCGCCGATTGCGACGGCAACCCCATCAACGGCTGCGAGGCGGATCTCTCGTCGCCCACGACGTGCGGCACCTGCCAGACCGCGTGCTCGTTCCCGAATGCGGGTGCGACCTGCGCGAACGGCGCGTGTGCGCTCGGTGCGTGCAGCGGCGGATTCGGCAACTGCGACGGCAATGCGAGCAACGGCTGCGAAACGAATCTGTCCAGCAGCAACACGTCGTGCGGTGCGTGCGGCGTCCCGTGCAACGCGGTCGGCAACTCGTGCGTAGGGGGCGCGTGCGTCACCAACACCTGCCCGCCCGGACTCGCCGACTGCGATCACAGTGCCGCGAACGGCTGCGAGATCAATCTCGTGATCGATCGGGCGAACTGCGGCGGATGCGGGACGATGTGTGCGCTCGCCAACGCGACCTCGATCTGCGCGAGCAGCATGTGCGCGATCGGTAGCTGCAATGCAGGCTTCGGCGACTGCGACAGCAATCCGAGCAACGGATGCGAATCCAATCTCAACACCGACGTGAACCACTGCGGCGGATGCAGCATCCCGCGGTGTTCGTTCCCGCATGCTGGCGCGAGCTGCAATGCGGGCGCGTGCACGCTCGGAGCATGCAACCCGGGCTTCGGGAATTGCGATGGCGTCGCATCGAACGGATGCGAAACCGATCTCACGACCACGCAGAACTGCGGCACCTGCGGGAGCACCTGCGAAGTGCCCCGCAACGCGAGTGCGGTATGCGTCGCCGGGGCGTGCCGATATGCCTGCAACGCGGGCTCGGTCGACTGCAACATGCAGATCGGGGACGGGTGCGAAGTGCGCAACGGAACCGACCCGCTCAATTGCGGGTTGTGCGGCGTCCAGTGCCCGGCCATCGCCAACGCAGCGACGTCGTGCGTGGGTGGATCGTGCGGGTTCGACTGCAACGCGGGCTTCGCGAACTGTGACGGCAATCGCGCGAACGGCTGCGAGGTCAATGTGGTGGGCAACGCTGCCAACTGCGGGCGTTGCGGGTTCGCGTGTCACGGCGCGCCGCACGCGACAGGGGTTTGCACGCAAGCGAGTGGGCAACCGGCGTGCGCGCTCCAGTGTGACGCAGGCTGGTCGAACTGCGATGGCAACGCCGCGAACGGATGCGAGACGCCGACTGCGAGCGATCCCGCTCATTGCGGTTCGTGCAGCAACGCCTGCAATGCGCTGCAGGCCTGCAACAACGGAAGCTGCGGTGCCTGCCTCAACAACTGTGGTGGGCACTGCGTGGATACCCAGACCGACCGCAGCTACTGCGGCAACTGCAATACGGCGTGCGGCCCGAGCGAGGCGTGCGTGGCGGGCGTGTGTCGGTCCACCGCGTGCGCCGGAACGCAGACGTCTTGCGCGGGGCGATGCACGTCGCTCCAGTCCGATCCCGCCAACTGCGGCGCATGCGGCGTGGCCTGCGGTCCTTCGCAGACGTGCATCGCGGGTCGTTGCGCGGCGTACTCGGACGAGTGCGCGCGGGCACTCGCGGTGTCGCTGCCGTCCGGCGAAGCCGTCTTCGACGTCTCGATGAGCCAATTCACGGATTCGAGCGTGTGTTCGTCCGGCGGCGACGCGTTCCTCCAGATCAATCTGGCGCAGGCCGAGGTCGTGTATGTCGACACGTTCCGATCGCCGTCGGGTGCTCCGCTCGCGCAGTTGTCGTTCATCGATTCGTGCGGTCAGTCGACGACGTGCGCTTCCAACGCGTGCGCAGGCACGGGTAACGGTGCCGGGCAGTCGCAGATCGTGCGCTGGCTCACGGCGGGCACGCACTACCTCGTCGTCGACGCTCCCACGTCGACGAGCACACCGGTTCGCGTGACCATTCAGCACTTCCCGGCGACGTCGGCGAACGGGATGGCGCTCATGAATCCCGGCGACTTCAACATCTCGGGAACGACCACGGGTGGCAGTCAGTCGCTCGCGACGTGCGGCGCCGGTCCCGATCAGACGTACTTCTGGACCACGTGTCCGTCGTCGCAGGGCGGCGCGTTCAACGCGTCACTCTGCAGCGGCGCGAGCTTCGACACCGTGCTGCAGCAGTTGAACGGCAACGGCATGTTCGGCGGCTGCAACAACAACGACTTCTACTGCTCACCGCAATCGAGCATTTCCGTCTCCGTCCCGGGCGGCGCAGGGCTGCATGCGTTCATCGTCGACGGCGCGTCGTCGTCGAGCGCGGGAGCATTCACCGCGCAGGTCACGCGTCCATGATCGAACCGGGTGTGGTCGTCAGCGATCGATATCGAATCCTTCGTGCGATCGGCGAAGGTGGAATGGGAACGGTGTTCGAAGCCGAGCACACCGGCGTCGGCCGCAAGGTCGCCGTGAAAGTGCTTCACGCCGACGTCGCGGGTACGCACGCGATCCTCGAGCGGTTCCAACTCGAGGCGCGTTCCGCCGCTGCGATCGGCCACGACAACATCATCGACGTGCTCGACTTCGGCATTCACGACCAGTCGCCATTCATGGTGATGGAGTTCCTGAAGGGCGAGTCGCTGAGCGAACGGCTCACACGGATCGGGCACCTCGAGGTCGGGCACGCGACGTACATCTTGAATCAGGTGCTCTCTGCGCTCGATGCGGCGCACGCGGTGGGGATCGTTCATCGCGACCTCAAGCCCGACAACGTGTTTCTCGTGCAGAAAGCGGGCTTCCCGGACTTCGTGAAGCTGCTCGATTTCGGCATCGCGAAACTCAAGAGCGACGACGACGGCGGGGCATCGAAGTCGATGACGCAGACCGGCGCGGTGCTCGGAACGCCGCACTACATGGCGCCCGAGCAAGCGCTCGCGAAACGCGATCTCGATCGTCGCGTCGATGTCTACGCGGCCGGCGCGATGCTCTACGAGATGCTCACCGGCGTGGTGCCCTTCGACGCACCTTCGGAAGCGGAACTCCTCATGGAGATCGCGTACCGCATGCATCCCATCGTCGCGCCGAGCGCGATCGTT
>CBIHQZ010000284.1:0-7593 GCA_966212315.1 uncultured Myxococcales bacterium | reverse complement strand
GCGGGTTCACCCGCCGGGAATTCCTCGGCGAGGCCGCGCGCATTCGTGACCAATGAGGTCCTTCCCTGCGCGCCATCACGCCTGCGCATGCGACGCATTGTCCGCGCCAAGCGACTCCCTACACTGCGCGCCCATGCCCAGGCTCGGAGACCCGCCCGACGAGGCTTCACTCAGCGCCGCGCATGCCGCGGACACCGACACCGTTCTCGACGGTCAGACCCGCGCGCTCGATCTTGCGCTGCGCGGTGCGCCGCTCTCGGCCGTGCTCGAACAGATCGTCGCGACTGTCGAAGCACAGTCGTCGAACGACGCTCTCGGTTCGATCCTTCTGCTCGACAGCTCGAAGAAGCGCCTTCATCACGGCGCCGCGCCGAGCCTGCCGCGCGAGTACAACGAGGCGATCGACGGCATCGAGATCGGCCCCACCGTCGGCTCGTGCGGCACCGCGGCATTCACCGGGCAGACCGTCTTCGTCGACGACATCCAGACCGATCCACTCTGGTCGGCCTTCAGGGACCTCGCCGGGAAGTTCGGTCTGCGCGCCTGCTGGTCGACGCCGATCGTCTCGTCGGATGGCGCCGTGCTCGGAACCTTCGCGCTCTATCACCGCACGCCGATGATTCCGAGCGCGCGCGACCGCCGCATCGTCGAGCTGCTCGGCCATACCGCGGCGACGGTGATCGAACGCGCCCGTGCGTGACGATCGAAGCGCAACAGCGCGCATCGCCAGTTGCGAAGCGATCTGATCTCGCACAACCGCCCGCTTTTGCGGCACCTCCGGGTGCGCTAGACGCAACCATGGTCGCGACGAGGCAAAGCATTCGATGCCTTCGCGCGCACGACCCACGGAAGACGAGATAGCCGCGTGAGCGAATCAAGCAGCCCGCGCGTCGATCGCGCCGGCAACCGCCCCGCCGTCGACCCCGCGACGAGTACGACGCTTCAGAGCGCGAGCGACGTCGAGAACGAAGTCATCGTCGTCAATCTACTGCTCGTCGACGACGAGCCGGCGAATCTCATCGCACTCGAAGCGCTCCTCCAGCCCCTCGGGCATCGCCTGGTTCGAGCCCGCAGTGGACGCGAGGCCGTCGAACTCGCGCGCGACACCGATTTCGCGGCGGTGTTGCTCGACGTGAACATGCCGCTGATGGACGGCTATCAGACCGCCCTTCGCATTCGCGAGGGGAGTCACGGACAGCGTGTTCCGATCTTGTTCGTCACGGCCGGCGACGATGGTCCCGAAGCGCAGGCACGCGGCTATGCGGTGGGCGCGGTCGAGTTTCTCGCGAAGCCGATCGACACCGTGGCGCTGCGAGCGAAGGTCGCGCTCCTGGTCGAACTCTACGTAGCCAAGGAACGCGCGCGCAGGCGGGCGGTGCTCGAAACGCGCGAACGTGCTGCGCGTGAGCGACAGAACGAAGTTCAGCGCTTCGTCGCCGAGGCGAGCGGGCTCCTCGCGTCGTCACTCGATTGGGAAACCACGCTGGCCAACGTCACGCGCCTTGCGGTGCCGCGCATGGGCGATTGGTGCGGTGTCGACATCATCGAGCCGAATGGCGACGTACGGCAGCTCGCGGTCGCGCACGTCGATCCGGAGAAGGTCGCGTACGCGCATCGGCTTCGGGAGAAGTACCCGCCGAATCCAGCCGACGTTCACGGGCTCTACGGCGTCATCAAGACGGGGCGTTCGGAACTCATCGCCGAAGTCACCGACGAACTTCTCGCCGCGTCGGTGAAGGACGCCGAGCAGCTCGAGGTGATTCGCACGCTGGGGCTGCGCTCGTGGCTCGTCGTGCCACTCGTGACGCACGGCAAGATCCTCGGCGCGCTCTCGCTCGTTCGTTCGGAAACCGGCAGTCCGTACGGCCCGGCTGATCTCGCGCTCGCGGAAGATCTCGCGCAACGCGCGGCAATCGCGGTCGAGAACGCACGGCTCTTCGCCGAGGTGCGGGAGTTGAACGCGTCGCTCGAGAAGCGCGTGGAAGAACGCACCGTGCAGCTCACCGAAGCGAACAAAGAACTCGAGGCGTTCTCGTACACGGTGTCTCACGACCTCCGCGCGCCGATCCGTCACATGAGCGGCTTCGTCGATCTGCTCGATCGTCACGCAGGCGCAACGCTCGACGACAAGTCCAAGCGCTACGTTCGCATCATCGGCGATTCCGCCAAGCAGATGGGTTCGCTGATCGACGCGCTGCTCGCGTTCTCGCGCATCGGTCGCGCCGAACTCGCGCGGGTGCGGGTCGATCTCGCGGGCGTGTTTGCCGACGTGCGGCAGTCGCTCGAGCCCGATCTCGTCGGGCGAAACGTCGTGTGGAACGTCGATCCGCTTCCGGCCGTCGACGGCGATCCCACGTTGCTCCGTCTCGTGCTCGGCAATCTCGTCGGCAACGCAGTGAAGTACACGCGCGGCCGTCCCGAGGCGGCGATCGCGATCGGTGCGCAGCCGAGCACCGACGGTCGCGAGATCGTGATGTCCGTGCGCGACAACGGCGTCGGGTTCAACCCGGCCTACACGCACAAACTGTTCGGCGTGTTCCAGCGCCTCCATACCGACGCGCAATTCGAAGGAACCGGCATCGGACTGGCGAACGTGAAGCGCATCGTGCAGCGACACGGTGGCCGCGTCTGGGCCGAAGGCGCTCCCGAAGCGGGCGCGACGTTCTATTTCACCCTCCCGGTGCCCTCGTCCGAACGGAGAGTCTCGTGACCGACAACAAACGCATCCTGCTCGTCGAAGACTCGCCCAACGACGTCGAACTCACCCTCACCGCGCTCGCCGACAACAAGCTGGCGAACGAAGTCGTCGTCGTGAACGACGGCGAAGAAGCGCTCGAGTACCTGTACCGCCGCGGACGCTTCCGTCTGCGCGCGGAGGGACACCCGGTGGTGGTGCTTCTCGACATCAAGCTTCCGAAGGTCGACGGGCTCGAAGTGCTGCAGCGACTTCGTTCGGACGACGAGTTGAAGACGATCCCGGTCGTGATGCTGACCTCGTCGCGCGAAGAGCAGGACATCGTTCGCAGCTACAAGCTCGGCGTGAATGCGTATGTCGTGAAGCCGGTGGACTTTCACGATTTCGTGCGCGCCGTGAACGAACTTGGGCTGTTCTGGGCCGTGATCAACCAGCCGCCGCCCGGCACCGTCGGTCGTCAGGAGTAGTGATGGTCACCGGCACGTCTGGTGGCGACGCGTCCGCCAAGGACCGGTCCGCGCGCGTGCGAACCGATCATGTCGTCGTTCATCTCGAAGACAGCGCGCTCGACGCCGAACTCGTCGCCGCGCGGCTCGAGATCGACGGACTCGAGTGCCGACTCGTGCGCGTGGAAACGCGCGACGCGTTCGTCGATGCCCTTCGCAACGGGCCTGTGCACGCGATCATCTCGGATTACGCGCTGCCCCTGTTCGACGGCGAGTCGGCTTTGAATGTCGCGCAAGCGCTCTGCCCCGACGTGCCGTTCGTCTTCGTGTCGGGAGCGATCGGCGAAGAGCGCGCGATCGAACTGATGCGCCGCGGCGCCACCGACTACGTGCTCAAGAACCGCCTCGAGCGACTGGCCCCGGCGGTCCGCCGCGCGCTGCGCGAAGCCGAGGACCGCGCGGCGCGACGTACCAATGCGGAGCGCACCGAGCGACTGCAACATCTCGCGACCGCACTCGCCACCGCGACGACACCCGCCGACGTGATGCGCGCAGGACTCGCCGCGGCAGTCCCCGCCGTGGGCGCGGGTCAGGGCGGCGCGTGGCTTCCGGCACCGTACGGTCGCGCGCTGGAACTCGCGGCCTCGGTCGGTTACGACGCAGCGGCGCGCGCATCGTTCGCTTGCATCGCGACCGATGCGGACATGCCGGTCGCATTGTGTGCTCGCACGCACACGCCCGTGTGGCTCGACACGCAAGCGAAGTATGCCGAGGCGTTTCCTCGCATGGCCGCGTCGTATGTCGCGCCCCTCGACGAGTTCGCGGTGGCGTGTCTTCCGGTCGCCGTCGACGCGCGGCTTCTCGGCGTCATCGCATTCACTTTCGAAGGCCCTCGCGCGTTCGAACCCACGGAACAAGACCTTCTCTCGGCCATCGCGCGGCTCTGCGCACAAGCACTCGATCGCGCGCGTCTGTTCGAACTCGAACGCAATGCGCGTGACCGGCTCGCCGTTCTCGCCGACGCCAGTGAAGTGCTCGGCCGGTCGCTCGATTACGAAGCGACGCTCCAGGCCGTCATCGGTCTCGCGCTTCCGCGCCTGGCGGACTTCGCGTTCTTCGACGTGATCTCCGACAAGGGCGAGATGCGACGGCTGGTGCGTGTGCGCGACGAGTCACAGGCCGATGCACTTCGTGACACAGTCCCGCCAGTGCTCTCGGAGCCCACGGAGATCACACTCTCCGCGCTGGCGACCGGCCGGACCGGGCTCTATCCCGAGATCGACGAGACGTGGCTTTCGCGGGTCCACGCATCGCCCGAATACACGGCGCTCGTACGGCGGTTCGAGGTGACTTCGATGCTCTCGGTGCCGCTGAATCTCCAGCGCGGCACGATCGGCGCGCTCACGTTGTTCTTCGCTCGCTCGGGTCGCCGGCACAGTGAAGACGACGCGCAGCTCGCCGAGGAAATCGCGCGACGTGCGGCCGTCGCGGTGGACAACGCGCGGCTCTTCGAACTCGCCAACATCGAGCGAACGCGCGCCGAAGAAGCCAACCACGCGAAGGATCTGTTTCTCAGCACGCTTTCGCACGAACTTCGCACCCCGCTCAACGCGATCCTCGGATGGACCCGCATGCTGCGCGGCGGAACCTTGCCGGAAGCGAAGCGGGAACGCGCGTTGGAGACCATCGATCGCAACGCGCGCGCGCAGGTCGCGCTCATCGAAGACATTCTCGACGTGTCCCGCATCGCGACCGGGAAACTGCGGCTCAACGTCGTGCCGATCGACATTGCGCAGGCGGTGGACGGCGCACTCGACACGGTTCGTCCGGCGTCGGAAGCCAAGGGTGTCGAGCTGTCGGCGAAGATCGAAGACGACATCGGAACCGTGCAGGGCGATGCGACGCGATTGCAGCAAGTGATCTGGAACCTCGTGTCGAACGCGGTGAAATTCACCCCGCGCGGAGGTCGGGTCGACGTGCACGTGGGGCGTGGCGATGGCGCGGTCGAAGTCGTCGTGCGCGACAGCGGCGAGGGGATCGATCCTTCGTTCCTGCCGCATGTGTTCGAAGTATTTCGTCAGGCGGACGCGAGCAGCACGCGACGACACGGTGGGCTCGGACTCGGTCTCGCGATCGTGCGGCACCTCGTCGAATTGCACGGCGGAACGATCCACGCCGACAGCGAAGGGCGCGGCAAAGGCGCGACGTTCACGGTGTTGCTGCCGGTCGCGGTGCCGCGCGCGAACGGCGCATCGGTGACGGCGCGTGCGGTCGTCGCGCGACCGAGCGTAGCGCTGGAATGCCCGGCGGAATTGATGGGCACGCGGATCCTCGTCGTCGACGACGAGCCCGATGCGCGCGAGTTGATCGAGTCAGTGCTGGTGCATTGTCGCGCGCACGTGTTCACCGCGAGTTCCGCGGCCGACGCGCTGGCGGAGATCCGCAGGAATCCGCCCGATCTGTTGGTCTCCGACATCGGGATGCCCGGCGAAGACGGGTATGCCTTGATTCGCAGCGTGCGCTCGCTCTCGGCGATGCAGGGCGGACGCCTCGCGGCCATCGCGCTCACCGCGTTCGCACGTCCCGAAGATCGCGCGCGCGTGCTCGAAGCGGGCTTCGACGATCACGTCGCGAAGCCGGTGGAACCACAGACGCTGGTCGTCGCGCTCGCCAATCTGGTTGGCAAGCTCTCGTCGATTCCGCCCGACTGAAGGCACGCGACGAGAGCACCACACGCGCGCGAACGACGCGGCTGCGCGGCGGAGCTTCTCCGACGCGCGTCACGAGTCCCGCCAGACACCCATCGACGCGTTCCATTCTTGTTCGAAGTGCATCGCGCGGAATCGTGCACCTGCACGGGGAGCCCGTGTGCGCCGTCACACCGACGGGCTTCCAGAGGCGTTCGGACCGCGCAGCGGCGCATTCGTATGCACCAACCCTGCATCGAACCGCGGGGATCGAAGGGACTGCCGAACGACATGAAGAAGAAGCCCACCGCAAAACCCGTCGACGGCGACGGCGCCGTGCAGCAGCCGAAACTCGTGTCCACCGGCATCACCGGG
The DNA here is from genome assembly GCA_966212315.1 of uncultured Myxococcales bacterium. GTDB lineage: Bacteria > Myxococcota_A > Polyangia > Polyangiales > CBIHQZ01. The sequence continues at coordinate 1,390 of CBIHQZ010000284.1, read as the reverse complement.
CTCGACGAGGTCCTCCTCGGCGGTGTGACGAGCGGCAACATCATGCTCGTCGAAGGCGCGGCGGGAACCGGCAAGACGTCTCTCGGCCTCGAGTTCATCTATCGCGGCGCTGTCGACCTCGACGAGCCGGGCCTCATCATTTCTTTCGAACTCGCACCCGACAAGCTCCTGCGCGACGCCGCGGGCTTCGGGTGGGACTTCCACGCGCTCGAGAAGGCCGGCAAGACGAAGATCATCTACACGTCGCCGCTCGTCCTGTTGCACGAGCTGGAATCACACGACAGCGTGCTGCTCACCGAAATCGCCAAGATGGGCGCAAAGCGCGTGCTGATCGACGGTCTCACGCCGCTGCGTGTGTTCAGCGAAGTGATGAAGGATCGCCCGTTCCGCGACACCCTTCACGTGCTCGTCGAGAGCATGCAGCGGCAAGGGGTCACGGCGATGCTCACCCGCGAAGTGCCGGCGTCGGAGGCCGTGCGCGCCGGCGAGTTCTCACACGAGCACTTCGTTTGCGACACGATCGTTACGCTTCGCTGCGATCCGCGCGGGCGAAGCGTGGTGCGCTCGCTCGAGATCGCGAAGTCGCGCGGCCAGGATTTCATCACCGGCCGCCACACGCTTCGCATCGAAGCCGGCAAGGGTGTTCGGATCTTCCAGCGCGCGCAGGCACGGCCTCGCGCACTGCGCGAACAGCCCACGTCGGTGAAGCGCTCGTCGCTCGGCGTCCCCGCAATCGACGAGATGATCGGCGATGGCGTGTTCGACGGTTCGGTGACTCTCGTGGTCGGGGTCTCGGGCACCGGCAAGACGTTGCTCGGCGTGCAGTACCTCGTGGAAGGCGCCCGCCTCGGAAAGAAGGGGCTGCTCGTCTCGCTCGATGAGCATCCCGCGCAGATCGCACGCAACGCCGCCGGGCTGGGACTGTCGCTCGACGAGCACGTGAAGAGCGGTGCGATCGTCGTGCACTACGAGTCGCCGCAGGAACTCGAACTCGACGTGCACTTCCATCAGCTCACCGAGTTGATCGAGAAGCACAAGGTCGAACGCATTCTCATCGACTCACTCGCCGCATACCTGGTGAACGAAGAAGACCGGCGGGAATTTCGCGACTTCATCTACGCGCTCACCACGTATCTGAAAGACCGATTGATCACCGCGTTCATGAACTTCGAGAGCCCCGAACTTCTCGGCGTCTCGCAGATCAGCCAGGAGATCAAAGCGTCGACCATCGTCGATAACATCATCTTGCTGAACTACGTCGAAGTATCCGACCGGCTCCGTCGCGCGATCACGGTTCCGAAAGCGCGCGGCAGTGCGCCGCTGCGCGAGACGCGCGAGTACACCATTCAGCACGGCGGGATCGCGCTCGTGCCGCGCGAGGCGAAAGAGG
>CBIHQZ010000283.1:0-7607 GCA_966212315.1 uncultured Myxococcales bacterium | reverse complement strand
AGATCGTTCAGCGCATCGTTCGCGGTCGATTCGAGCGAGCCGTGACCGCCCTCGAGTTCGACCTTGTCCTGGATGGAAGCGACGAAGTAGCAGAGCGCGCGCATCCCTTCGGCGTGCGCTTTCTGCGCCATCAACATGCGCCGCACGTCGGCGTGCTTGATGATCGGAACGCGCGGCGAGTTCTTGTCCATCGCCTTCGGGAGATCGGGCCCCTGAACGCGGTCGCGCGTGTACGCGAGCGCGTTGAGATACGCGGTCGAGAGCGTGCTCATCGACTTCATGCCGACGGCCATGCGCGCGTTCTCGATCACGTGGAACATCTGGCGGATGCCCTCGTGCTTCTCGCCCACGAGCAGCCCGTAACACGGCTTGTCCGCGCCGTAGCTCATCTCGCACGTCGCCGATGCGCGCAGACCGAGCTTCTTTTCGAGCTTCGTGCACACCATGCCGTTGCGCTCGCCGAGTGCGCCGTTCTCGTCGACCCAGAACTTCGGGACGATGAACATCGAGAGACCCTTGGTCCCGGCGGCGCCGCCTTCCGGTCGCGCGAGCACGAGGTGAACGATGTTCTCCGCGCCGTCGAAGTCGCCGTTGGTGATGAAGCGCTTCACGCCGCTGATCTCCCAGACGTCATCGCGTACGTGCGTCGCCTTCGCGCGCGCTGCACCGACGTCGCTCCCCGCGTCCGGCTCCGTCAGCACCATCGCGCCGCCCCAGTGACGATCGACGATGTTCGCGACGAAGCGCTTCTTCTGCGCGTCGGTGCCGAGTCGCTCGATGGTGCGGGCGATGAAGCTTCCGAACATATAGAAAGCGGCGGCGCCGTTCGCACCGGCGACGTATTCGAAGCCCGCCCACGAGACGCTCGGCGGCGCGCCGAAGCCACCGATCGCCGACGGCAGTTCGAGTCGATGCCAGTCGGCCGCGAAGTAGCCCTCCATCGCCTTCTTGAGGGACTCGGGGAGGATCACGTCACCGTTCTCGAGATGCTTCGGCGGATCGCGATCGCAGAGCGCGAACGTGGGCGCGATCTCGTTCGTACAGAACTTCTCCAACGTACGGAGCGCTTCGCGTGCGCTGTCTTCGTCCATCGCTTCGAACGGCCCGCGCCCGAGGACGGTGCGGCCGATGTCGAGGAACTCGAAGAGGTTGAAGAAGGAATCGCGAAGGTTGGATCGATAGTGCAGAAGTGTGCTCACAGGGCCTTTTCTCCGGGCGCGGACGATACCATCGACGCTCGTCGCGGCGCGTTGCGAACAATGGACGAGGTGGCGCCCGGTCGAGGCGTCCCGATTCGTCAGCGCAGTGGCGTGGCCGGCGGTGCGCTCGCGCCCAACGGTGTCGAGGGAGGCGCGCTTGCACCCGTCGTCGGTGCCGGCGCCATCGGAGGGACAGTCGCGGGCGCCGCGATCTCCGTCGTGTGACGCATCCAGAGCGTGAGACCCAGCGTCGCGATCGCGACCACGAACAGCGCCACGCCGATCACGAGCAGCGCACGATCTCGCCGCCCCGGATGGGCCGACGGGCGGTACGGAAGCACGGGCGCGGGAAGACTCGGCTCCGAGTCTGCGAATGCATGACTTACCAACTCCGTCGGTGGTGCGTCGGCGCCGTCGCTCACGCGCGTTTCCTCGACGACCCGCGAATCCGAGATGTCGCTCACGTCGGTGAACGACCGCCCCGTCCGCCTCACGGGCGCGGCGAGGAGCGCGGCGTAGAACTCCGCCATGTTCGCGAAACGCTGGCTGCGGTCTTTCGCGAGGGCTTTCTCGACGACGTCCGCCAGCGCCTCGGTGAGATGCGGCGCGATGACATTCACGCGCGGCGGATCGACCGACAGGATGTTGAGCATGACGTGCGCTGCGTCCGGCGCCGCGAACGGATGCTTGCCGGTGAGCAACAGGTAGAGCACCACGCCGACCGCGAACATGTCGGTCCGTTCGTCGAGGCCTTTGTCACCGCGCAACTGCTCGGGCGACATGTACTGCGGCGTGCCGACCGCGATGCCGGTTCGCGTCTTGCTCATCCCGTCGGCGAGCGGTCCGAGGATCTTCGAGACGCCGAAGTCGATGACCTTCGGCACCACGCGTCCGTCCGGCATCGCTGCGAGGAAGATGTTCGCGGGCTTGATGTCACGGTGAACGACGCCGTAGCTGTGCGCGCACGACAAGCCGTCGATGATCGGCGCGACGATCGAAATCACCTCTTCGGCTTCGGGACGGCGACCGAGCGAGAGTCGCTGCCGAAGGTCCATGCCCGTCAGGAATTCCTGCACGAGATAGAGCGACCCATCCTGTGCGTCCTGACCGACCGCTCGAACGTTCACGATGTTCTCGTGAACCATCTGCGCGCCGCTCTCGCCTTCGCGCAGGAACCGCGTGACGACTTCGTTGTCGCGCATGAACTCGGTACGCAAGCGCTTGAGCGCCACGTACTCGCCCGTCGTTCGAGCCTGCGCCTGGTAGCCAGTCCCCATGCCGCCCACGCCGAGCACGCGCAGCACGGACCAGCGGCCATCGACGACGTGACCGATGAACTCGAGATCGACAGGTCGAACGGTGCTCAAAGCGCGGCTCCGCGGAGATGCCGCAACGCGTGACGATGATGCTTCGAACGCGGATCGGGCAGAGTCATCTCGATCTCCGGCAGGGTATCAGCAGGGCCGACGCCATTGGTGGAGGAACGACAGGACCCGATGGCAGACCGCACTGCCCGTTCGTGTCCCGTCCGCGTAGAGTCGTGGCATGCGTGTCGCCGCACCGAGCATCGCGCTCGCCGCTTCGTTGTTCGCATCGTCGGCCGCCGCGATCGTGACCCAGCCGGACGGGGTCGTGATCCCGCAGACCGATCACGTGCAAACGCTCTTCGATTCGCGGAGCGATCCGGTGAACGCGCGCGACGACGCGGCGATCATTCCCGAGACGTTCCATCCGGGTTGCAGCCTCACCTTTACCCTCGTCTCGCGCGGCGGTGCGACGTTTCGAGACGCGTTCGGCTGGTACAACGTGACGGGCTCCGCACCTGCCGCGAGCGATCTGCACGTGTTGATTCCGTGCGGGGCCACGGCTGGTTTCGTCGCGCCGTTGAACCTCTCGACCGAGCCCGACTACCGCGGCGGCGAGATCGGTTTCTTCCTTCGCACGCCCGAACAGTCGGGCGCATGCGCGGGCGGCGACTGCTGCGCCACCCTCACCCACCCCGGATACACGTACTACTCCGAACGACGCTTCAATCCCGACAACACCGGCGTCGCGACGTCGTTCATCCACCTCCTCGTCTACAATTCGCACGCGACCACCCGCGCGTTCTACTTCGCGTGGGAAGACCTCTACGGCGGCGGCGACAACGAGTTCACCGACTTCGTCGCGCAGGTGGGCAACATCGTCTGCTCGGGCGGCGGCGCCGCGTGTGACACGGGACTGCCGGGCATCTGCGGACAAGGCACGCAGCAGTGCCGCGCCGGCGCATTGCAATGCATCGGAACGAACTCGCCACGCGCCGAGACGTGCAACGGTCTCGACGACGACTGCAACGGCATGACCGACGAGGGCGCGGGTCTGTGCGGCGCGGTGCAGATATGCGACCGCGGCGTGTGCGTCGATCGCTGCGTCGAAGACTCCTGCTTCGCGGGGTTCACGTGTTCGACGGAAGGGAGTTGCGTCGCGTCGAACTGCATCGGCGTGACATGCGGCGCGGGTCAACGGTGCGAAGCGGGCGCGTGCGTGTCGCCGTGCGACGGCGTGACGTGCCCGAACGGACTCTCGTGTCGCGAAGGTCGCTGCGTCGATGCGTGTGCCGGCGTGACGTGCGATCCCGAGCAAGTCTGCACGGCGGGGGTGTGTCAGCCGCGATGCCAGTGTGGTGGATGCGGCGCGGGGCTCGCATGCGCGAGTGATGGGCGATGCGTCGAAGCGGCGTGCGCCTCGACGTCGTGCGGGTCCGGTCAGGTGTGCGCCGGCGGAACGTGCGTCGACCCGTGCTCGATCGCGGTGTGCCCGCGCGGACAGGTGTGCGTGGACCGCGCGTGTGTCGATGCGCCCGTGACGGCCGATGGCGGCGTCGGCGATGCGAGCGTCGACGCTGGAGGCGACGCGATGACCGCGCTCGATGTGGCGACGACCGATGCCGCGAGCGATGCGACCGGTGCGACGGACGCGCGCGTCGATGCGTCGTTCGGCCATCCGCGCAGCGGGTGCAGCTGTCGCGTGCCGGCCGGCAACCTGCCGCACCACCGCGATGCATGCGCGGCCGCGGTGATCGCGATGGCAATCGCGCGACGACGACGACGCTCGCGCGGCGCGCCTCGCTGAGCACGCGGCCGTGAAATCCCCCGCGCACTCGCGGTTTGACCTCGGCTCCCGCGCCACGCTACCAACAGCCCGAACCGCGTGACGCCGCCCGACGAACCGACGCCTCCGCCCGATCGACCGTCACTCGAGCCTCGCAGCGCCACGGCCAGCACGCCGGTGAGCGGGTCGAATACGACGACCTCCCGGCCCGATTTCGGCCCGCCGGTCGCATCGAGTGGCGACAGCGGCCCGCTTCCGAGCATGGCGAACATCCCGAGCCTGCACATCCCGATGCTCGGCGGTGGGTACTCCGCGAGCGCCACCGCGAGTCCCGCCGTCATCACGCTCCCGCCGCGTCGCACGCTCGTCCCGTGGCTCGTCGTCGCGGCGATTCTCGCGCTCACGTACATCTTCCGCGCGACCCTGACGCTCGGGTTCGCGGCGTTCGCGATCGCGTACGTGGTCTCGCCGCTCGTGCGCCGCGTCGAGCGATGGGGGGTCCCGCGGCCGCTCGCGATCCTTCTCGTGCTGCTCGGCGGAACCGCGTCCGTTGCCACCGTGCTCGCGATGCTCGTGCCGCAACTCGTGAAGCAGACCCAACATCTCTTCCAGTCGATTCCGACGTACTCGGCCGCGATCCAGCGCCAGTGGATCCCGTGGATCCGCACGCATCTGCACGTGCATCTCCCGTCGCGCACCGAAGATGCGCTCGCGCAGTTCGGTCTCCGCGCGAGTTCGCTCGCGCCTCAACTCGGCGACGTCCTCGACAACACGCTCACGTACACGGTCACGCTCGTCGAAGCGATCTTCACCGCGCTCGTAGTCTTCGCGCTCACCTTCTATCTCTTGATGGACTTCGACAATGCGCTCGATGGCGTGCGCTCGCTCGTGCCGCATCGCGCGCGTCCGCGCACGCAGCTCATCGTGCGCGAGATCGACGACACGCTCCGTCACCTCGTCGCAGGTCAGCTCCTCGTGATGGGCATTCTCGGCGCGCTCTACGCACTCGGACTCGGCGTCATCGGCGTACCGGCCGGGTGGGCGATCGGGCTCTTTGCGGGAATGATCTCGTTCGTTCCGTATCTCGGCTTCTTCGTTGCCCTCGGCCTCGCGATGCTGATGGCCGCGTTGCAGGGACAAGGCGCCGGTCCGGTGCTCGCCGCGCTCGGCATGATGACGGCGGTGCACATTCTCGATCTCACCCTCGTCACGCCGCGCATCCTCGGCGGGCGGGCGAAGATCTCGCCCGTCGCGACCATTCTCGCGCTCATCGCGGGCGGATCGGTGTTCGGCTTCAAGGGCGTGCTCTTCGCGATCCCGATTGCGAGCGTGCTCAAGGTGCTCTTGCGCGAACTCGTCGCGGTCTACAAGAACACGCAGTTCTTCTTGTCCGGATCGACGCCCGCGACGCAGAGCGCGCCGTTCGTTCCACCGCCCGGTTCACTCGCGTCGGAACTCAACGGCGCACTGTTCGGTGCGAGCGTGACCGCCGGCGGCACCCCCATCGTCTCGATACCGACCGTCCCCACCGCGATTCGACCGGACGCATCGACGACACAACCGTCGTCGAGCAGCGATGTCAGCAGTTCCATCCCTTCATCACCCGAGAACAAGCAGAAGCCATGAGCACGCCCATCGAAGGTCTCCACGTCGAAGATCGCGGCAACGTCCGTTGGATCTCGCTCGATCGCCCCGACTGCAAGAACGCACTCACCCCCACGATCGTCGCGGCGATGGCCGACGCCGTCGAGAGCGCCGCCGACGCACGCGCGATCGCGATCACCGGCCGTCACGGCGCGTTCTGCTCGGGACTCGATCTGCGCGTCGCGATGACGGAAGGCGCGGAGGCGCTGCAGAACGCCGAGAAGCACCTGGTGCACTTCCAGCGGTTGATCAAGGCGATCGCGGCGGCGCCCAAGGCCGTCGTGGCAGTGGTCGACGGGCCGGCTGCGGGTTTCGGGTGTGACCTCGCGCTCGCGTGCGATGTGCGCATCGCGTCGAGCCGCGCTTACTTCCAAGAATCGTTCATCCGGATCGGGCTCATTCCCGACGGTGCCGGCACGTACATGCTCCCCCGCCTCGTCGGGCTCTCGAAGGCCCTCGAGATCGCGCTGCTCGGCGAGAAGATCGACGCCGAGCAAGCGAAGTCGTTGGGTCTCGTCGCGAAGATCGTCGACACCGATTCACTCGCACGCGAGTCGGATGCACTGCTCGCGCGTCTCGCCGGCTCCGCGCCGCTCGCGGTCGAACGGATCAAGCGGTTGATGCGCGAAAGCCTCTCGCGTGACCTTGCGACCGCCATGGAGCACGAGGGCAACGGCCAACTCGAATGTCTTCGCAGCTCGGATCTGCTCGAAGGCATCGCGGCGTTCTTCCAGAAGCGCGCGCCCGAGTTCCAAGGGCAGTAGCGCTCGTAGACCGCCGCGTAGACCCCTCCCCATCACTTCGACCGCTGTGTCCGCTCGCCCCTCCGCGAACGACACTGCGCGCTGCGAAAACCGTGAGTGTCGTCCGAAGAGGGGCATCCGCTTCGAAAGCACTGTCGGCCGGGGAGGGGCAAGTGAACGCTGCGGTTCAAGCGATGGGTCTGCGCGATCGACGGGTCGCCGCGAGCAAGCGCCGATGCGCGTCACGTCACCCCCACCCGGGGCGCCACTTACGCGTCGATCCGATCATGCGAGACTCCCGCCCATGATCAACGACCTCCTCCAACAGTTCATGAACTCCCCCGCGGCCGCCGAGGCGCTCAAGCACCTCCAGGACAATCACGGGCTGGACGCGAGCCAGGCGCAGCAGGCCCTCGAGTCGACCGCGCACGCGACCGGTCAGGCGGCTGCGAGCCCCGATGCCGGTGCGCCGCAGATCCAGCAGTTCGGCGCGCTCGGCAACGCGGTGGTCGGTGGCATCGGCGGTCTCGTCTCGGGCCAGGGCGTGCTCAAGGGCGGCCTCAGCTCGGTGGTCGCCGGCAAGGCCGCGGAGATGATTGCGCAGCGCACCGGAATGAGCCCGGGCACGGCATCGACGGTCGCGGCAGCCGCGGCGCCGTTCATCCTCAAGTACCTGCAGGGACAGACCGGCGGCGCGTCGTCGTCGACCCCGCAAGAGGTGCACAAGGAGCAGAAGCCGCAGTCGGTGACGAAGCAGTCGAAGTAGTCGTCGCACACGTCGTTGCACGGTCCGCGTTCACTCGTCGGCGAGTTCGAATGCGGACCGTTCTCGTTTCTCCGTCGTGAGCGATGCTCTATGGCCCGCCCGGCCAGCGAATCGCGCCCATCGACACGGGGCTCCCGCTCACACCGATGGCCATCGCGACATCCG
>CBIHQZ010000282.1:0-7607 GCA_966212315.1 uncultured Myxococcales bacterium | reverse complement strand
AGTTTCGCAAGTCGATGAAGGGCAACCTCAAGGGGCTTGCCTATGCCGGTAGTGACGTCTCGTTCGGTGATTTCGCCCTTCAGGCGACCGAAGCGGGCCGCATCTCGTCGCGTCAGATCGAAGCTGCTCGTATGGCGATCACCCGCCACGTGAAGCGTGCCGGCAAGCTCTGGATTCGGTTCTTCCCGGACAAGCCGATCACGAAGAAGCCGCTCGAAACCCGAATGGGTCACGGCAAGGGTGCCGTGGAAGAGTGGGTCGCGGTGATCAAGCCGGGCCGCGTTCTCTACGAACTCGGCGGGCTCCCCGAGGACCTCGCGCGCGAAGCGTTCCGCCTCGCGTCGCACAAACTTCCGGTCTCCGTCCGCGTGCTGTCGCGCGGCGTCGAGTCCCTCTGAAAGTGGCAGGCGAGGACGTCATGGCAAAGGGCAACACGGCCAGCGATCTCAAGGAGAAGAGCGACGCGGATCTCGCGGAGCTTCTCCGTACCTCGAAGAGCGAGCTGTTCACGGCACGCTTCGAGAACTTCACGAACAAGCTGAACGACACGGCGAAGATCCGCCGTCTCCGTCGCGACATCGCGCGCGTCGAGACTCTGCTCTCGGCTCGTCGTCATGCCGGACAGAAGAAGGCTGAGGGCTGATCATGGCTGAGCAGACGAAGACCGCCGAGAAGGCGCTGACGCGCGGCGGACGCCGCACGCTGGTCGGTCGCGTGAAGAGCGCGAAGATGACCAAGACCGTCGTGGTCGAAGTCGTGCGCGCGGTGAAACACCCCGTGTACGGCAAGTACGTTCGCATTCGTACGAAGTACAAGGCGCACGACGAAAAGGGCGAGTTCAAGGCTGGCGATCTCGTCGAGATCCGCGAGCACAAGCCGATCTCGCGCGAGAAGCGCTGGTCGGTTACGCGCCTGATCGAACGCCCGGTCGAGACCTGAGTCGCGAAGGAAGAGGAAGAACTCGTCATGATCCAGATGCGGACCATCCTCGACGTCGCGGACAACTCCGGCGCTCGTCGTGTGCAGTGCATCAAAGTTCTGGGCGGCTCGCGCCGCAAGTACGCCGGTCTCGGCGACGTCATCGTCGTGAGCGTGAAAGAAGCGCTCCCGAACATGAAGGTGAAGAAGGGTCAGACGGCCCGTGCAGTCGTGGTTCGCACGACGCGCGAGTACCTCCGCCCCGACGGAAGCTATGTGAAGTTCGACGCGAACAGCGCCGTGCTCATCGACAAGGAAAACGCGCCGATCGGCACCCGTATCTTCGGGCCGGTTGCTCGCGAACTGCGCGGCAAGAACTTCATGAAGATCATCTCGCTCGCGCCGGAGGTCATCTAGTCATGTCCCTCGCACGCATTCGCCAGGGCGACACCGTGATGGTCATCTCGGGCAAGGACAAGGGCAAGACCGGAAAGGTCCTGCGCGTGTTCCCGGAACTCGAGCGCGTCACGGTCGAGAAGATCAACATCATCAAGCGCCACACCAAGGCCTCGCAGACGACGCAGGCCGGAATCGTGGAGCGCGAAGCGCCGATTCACCTCTCGAAGGTGATGCCCCTCGACCCGGAAACGGGCAAGGGAACGCGCGTGAAGACGCGGCTGAACGACGACAAGTCGAAGTCGCGCATCGCCAAGAGTGGGAAAGAGATTCCCGAGCCGGCGATCGAAAAGGGCACCTGATTGAGACGTTCCCCGCCTTCAAGGCCGTGAACGACACGGCATGAAGGACTCACGCGGAACGAAGTCGAGGAACAGATGGCTGACGAAGAGAAGAAGAAGAACGACGGCGGCGCGAAAGACGCGAAGGCCGGCGGTGGCGAGAAGAAGAAGAGCGGCAAGCGCGGCGGCGGTCCGGCGCAGCTCGCGAAGCCGGTCACGTCGACTCCGCAGGACTACGTCGCTCCGCGCTTGAAGAAGCGCTACGACGCAGAAGTCGTTCCGGCGCTCACGCGTCAGTTCGGATTCAAGACCAAGATGCGCGTGCCGCGCGTCGAGAAGGTCACGATCAACATGGGCCTCGGCGAAGCCGTCGCCAACGGCAAGCTCATCGAGTCGGGCGTCACGGAAGTGACGGCGATCGCGGGGCAGAAGCCGGTGATCACGAAGGCTCGCAAGAGCATCGCGACCTTCAAGCTTCGTCAGGGCGCCCCGATCGGCGTGATGGTTACCCTCCGTCGCGACCGCATGTGGGAGTTCCTCGACCGGCTCATCACGTTCGCGCTTCCGCGTGTTCGTGACTTCAAGGGCGTGAGCCCCAAGGCTTTCGACGGATCGGGCAATTACACGCTCGGTCTGAAGGAACAAATCATCTTCCCCGAGATCGACTACGACAAGGTCGACAAGATCAAGGGGCTGAATATCTCGATCGTGACGACGGCGCAGAACGATGAGGAGGGGCGAGCGCTCCTTCAGCAACTCGGAATGCCGTTCCGCCAGTAACGATCGATCAAGTTTGTAGTCGTACAGAGTCAGAGTCAGGGAAGACAGGAGAGCAATCGTGGCACGTGCCTGCTCATTCGCGAAGCTCAAGGAGCCGCCGAAGTTTTCAGTTCGACACCGCAACCGCTGCCGCGTGTGTGGCCGTGCGCGCGGGTTTTACCGCAAGTTCGAACTGTGCCGTCTTCACCTGCGTGAGCTTGCGCTCCGCGGTGATATCCCCGGCGTGATCAAGGCGAGCTGGTAGGAGCGACCACCATGATGACCGATCCGATCGCGGACATGCTGACCCGCATCCGCAACGCGGCCCTCGCGCGACACGACCGTGTGAGCCTTCCGGCCTCGCGCCTGAAGCGCACGATCGCAGACGTGCTGAAGTCCGAAGGTTACGTCGCGGAAGTCGCCGTCGAATCCGCCGATGAAACCACCGTCACGGACACCCTGACGCTCACCCTCAAGTACGGTCGCGATCGCGCGCCGGCCATCGAGGGGATCCGTCGTGTGTCGCGTCCCGGGCGCCGCATCTATGTGCGTGCGCAAGAGATTCCGAAGGTGCGTTCGGGGCTCGGGATCTCCGTGCTCTCGACCTCGCGCGGAATCATGAGCGACCGCCAGGCCCGTAAAGCGGGCGTGGGCGGCGAGCTTCTCTGCGAGATCTGGTAGGAGAGCGCCATGTCACGAATCGGCAAGCGACCGGTTGAACTTCCGAAGGGCGTTACCGTCACCACGGGCAACGGCTTCTTCGAGGTCAAGGGTCCCAAGGGAACGATCAAGAAGCCCCTTCCGTCGTCGATCACGATCGACGCGAAGGATGGCGTCGCGAACGTCACGATCAAGGGCGACGTGAACGCGGACGACGCGAATCGTCAGCACGGGACGACGCGCGCGCTGCTCGGCACCGCCGTCACCGGTGTCAGCACGGGCTACACGAAGAACCTCAAGCTCGAGGGCACGGGTTACAAGGCCGAACTCAAGGGCCAGAACCTGACCCTCTCGCTGGGTCTTTCGCACCCCGTCGTGTACGAACTTCCGAAGGCCGTGACCGTGAAGATTCCGCCGGAATCGAAGGGCACCGTTCTTCAGATGGAATGCTTCGACAAGGAACTGCTCGGGCAGACCGTGGCGAACATCCAGTCGTACCGCATGCCCGAGCCCTACAAGGGCAAGGGTGTTCAGGTCGAAGGCAAGAAGATCCGCCGCAAGGCGGGCAAGGCCGGCGGCAAGGGTAAGTAGTCGTTGGGGGCGCGCTTCGGCGCGCTCTTACAGTAGAAGCAGCAACGGGTTCGCCGCACGCGACCCGATCACACGCCAGGCGGTGGCTGTCGCGAACGTGCCGGGGCCCGAAAAGGTTCCACCCGCACGATCGAACACTCGCCGAATACCTCGGTGGTCGAAGCGCGAAGGCGAAGGAGATACAGCATGTCGGCAGTACACAAGAAGTTGGAACAGCGCGAGCGCCGCGAGAACCGTGTCCGCGCGCGCCTCGAGGGCACCGCGGAGCGCCCGCGTATGAGCGTGTTTCGTTCGTCGAAGCACATCTACGTTCAGGTGATCGACGACGCGACGGGCAAGACGCTCGCATCGCTGAGCACCCTGTCGAAAGACATCAAGGGCGCGATCGGCGAAGCGAACAAGAGCGACGCGGCGAAGAAGGTCGGCGAAGCAATCGCCAAGGCCTGCATCTCCAAGGGCGTGAAGAAGGTCGTCTTCGATCGCGGCGGGTACCTCTACCACGGGCGCGTGAGCGCGCTCGCCGATGCGGCCCGGCAGGCTGGACTCGAGTTCTAGGAGCGCACGAACCATGAGCATGGCTGGACAAGAGGACGAGTCGCGCGAACTGAAAGAGCGCGTGGTCCACATCAACCGCGTAGCGAAGGTCGTGAAGGGCGGCCGTCGCTTCAGCTTCTCGGCGCTCGTCGTCGTCGGCGATTCGAATGGCCGCGTCGGCATCGGTCTCGGCAAGGCGAACGAAGTGCCGGAAGCGATTCGCAAGGGCAACGAGCAGGCGCGCAAGAACCTGTTCGCGGTACCGCTGGTCGGGAAGACCATCCCGCACGAAGTGCTTGGTCACTACGGTTCGGGCAACGTGATGCTTCGTCCGGCCTCGGCCGGTACGGGCGTAATCGCCGGCGGCGCGGTTCGCGCGGTCGTCGAGAGCGCCGGGATTCACGACATTCTCACCAAGCAGCTCGGAAGCCGTAACCCGCACAACGCGGTGAAGGCGACCGTGGCGGCACTCAAGCAGCTTCGCGACGTCGCTTCGACGGCGCAGAAGCGTGGTCTTCGGCCGGAAGACCTGCAGGAATCGAAGGGTCACTGAGCCATGGCACACAAGGCCAAGCTTCGCGTCACGCAGACGCGGTCGTTCGCCGGCACGAAGCCCGCGCACGTCATCACTCTCAAGGGCCTCGGTCTTCGCGGCCCGCATAGCCAGGTCGTCGTGGCGAACACGTCGGACTTCCGCGGCATGATCAAGAAGGTTCTTCACATGGTCACCGTGGAGGAAACCGATGGTTGATTATCTCAGCAAGCTGCCCGCGCCCGAGGGTGCGAACACCAGCAAGCGTCGCAAGGGTCGTGGCGTCGGTTCGGGTCTCGGCAAGACTGCCGGCAAGGGCCAAAAGGGCCAGAAGGCTCGCCACCCGGGCAACTTCGGCAAGCTCGCGTTCCAGGGCGGACAGACGCCGATCCAGCGTCGTCTCCCGAAGCGTGGCTTCCGTAATCCGTTCGGCACCGACATCGCCTCGGTGAACGTGGAAGTCGTCTCGAAGCGCTTCGACAAGGGCGCCACGGTCGACATCGACGGACTCAAGAAGGCCGGTCTGATCGGTCGAAGTGCGAGCGCCGTGAAGGTGCTCGGCAACGGCGAGATCGCGCATGCCCTGAACTTCAAGGTCAACGCCGTGAGCGCAGGCGCTCGCGAGAAGATCGAGAAGGCAGGCGGCAAGATCGAGATTCTCGAATCGAAGAAGCCGGCCGCTCAGGAAGCAGCCGCGAAGTAGACGAGTTGAAGCGGAACGATCGCTCTTCGGCCGCCAGGCACTTTCGCCTTGCGGCCGTTGGGCTATAAAGCCGCCCTCCCGGGGTTCAGCTCCGGGGCACGGTTTGTTCCCTTCGCCCTCGAGAGGACTGGATGGCACTCGGCGCGCTCGCAAACATCGGCAAGATCCCGGAACTGCGTCGGCGGCTCCTGTTCACGCTCGGCATGGTTGCCGTCTATCGCGTGGGCGTGTTCGTCACGACGCCAGGGGTCAACCGCGCCGTCATGCGCGACATCGTCGGCGGCTCGGACCAGTCGCTGCTCGGGATGTTCAACTTGTTCTCCGGCGGCGCGCTGGAGCAGTTGTCCATCTTCGCGCTCGGCATCATGCCGTACGTATCCGCGTCGATCATCATCCAGCTGATGACCTCGATCTTCAAACCGCTCGAAGAATTGCGGAAGGAAGGCGAGATCGGCCAACGGAAGATCAACCAGTACACCCGCTATGGCGCGGTGCTGCTCGGCCTCGTCCAGGGCTTTTCGATCTCCCTCTATCTCGAGACGCTGAAGAACGGCGACGGGCTCTCCGTCGTGAGCGATCCCGGCTGGGCCTTCCGGCTCATCACCGTGATGACCCTCACGACCGGCACGGCGTTCATCATGTGGATCGGTGAGCAGATTACCGAACGCGGCATCGGCAACGGCATCTCGCTGATCATTTTCGCCGGCATCGTCGCGGACTTCCCGCAGGCGATCGGGCAGACCATCACGTTCACGAAATCGGGACAGATCCAGCCGACCGCGCTGCTGATGGCGGCGGTGATCATTCTTGCGACGGTCGCGGTGATCGTGTTCTTCGAACGCGGCCAGCGAAAGATTCCGATCGAGTACTCGCGTCGCATCGTGGGTCGCAAGATGTACGGCGGCCAGCGCACACACTTGCCGCTGCGCGTGAATTCCGCGGGCGTGATCCCGCCGATCTTCGCGTCGACCGTGCTGCTCCTCCCGAACACGCTCGCGACTCTGCGCATCCCCTACGTGGATTCGCTGAAGGACGCGCTCCAGCGCGGCGACTGGCTCTACAACACGGCCTTCGTCGTTCTGACCGTGTTCTTCTGCTACTTCTACACGGCGATCACGTTCCCGCCGGTCGACGTCGCCGACAATCTCAAGAAGCAGGGCGCGTTCATCCCGAACATCCGTCCCGGCAAGGCGACGGCGGACTACATCGAGAAGGTCCTCATGCGGATCACGTTCGGCGGCGCGCTCTATGTCGCGATCGTCTGCGTGCTCCCAGACCTGATGCGTCTGTACCTGAAGATCCCGTTCCCGTTCGGTGGCACGTCGATCATGATCGTGGTGGGCGTAGCGCTCGACACGGTCAACCAGATCGAGTCGCACCTGATCACGCGCCACTACGAAGGCTTCGGCGGCCCGAGCGGCCCGCAGATTCGCGGGCGGAGGGCAGCGTAGTCATGGCGCAGTCGAATCTGATCTTCGTGGGTCCGCCGGGCGCGGGCAAGGGCACGCAGGCGCAGCGCCTGTGCGCAAAACTCGGCGTGCCGCAGATCTCGACCGGCGACATGCTCCGCGAAGCGCGCAAGGCTGGATCGGAGCTCGGTAAGCGCGCTGACGAATTCATGGCCGCAGGGAAATTGGTTCCCGACGACCTCGTCATCGACCTGGTGAACGAGCGCCTCGCAAAAGACGATGCTTCCCGCGGGTTCGTGCTCGATGGTTTCCCGCGCACCGTCCCTCAGGCAGAGGCGCTGGATCGGCTGCTCATCAAGCTCGGTCGCGCTATTTCGCACGTCATCCTGCTCGAAGTTCCCGACGAGCTCATTGTAGAACGCATCACCGGGCGACGTGTAGGCGAAACCTCTGGACGGATCTTCCACATCAAGTATGATCCGCCCCCCTTTCCCGACCGGGGTGAGGGCGACGAGCGCCTTCTCGTCCGCAACGACGACAAAGAAGACGTCGTGAAGTCGCGACTCGCGGCCTATGCCGCGCAGACCGCACCCCTCATCGCTTTCTATGCGACGAAGGGCCTGCTTCGGCGGGTGGATGGTGTGGGTTCGCTCGACGAAGTGTCCACGCGATTGTTCAGCAGCGTGGGTGCTTGAAAGTTATCACCAGGAGATTCCGTGGCCCGCAGACAGCATCGTGAACCGTCCGAGCCGAAAGGCGACAAG
>CBIHQZ010000281.1:0-7609 GCA_966212315.1 uncultured Myxococcales bacterium | reverse complement strand
TCGCCCGATTATCTCGCTCGCACCGCGCGCGACTGGCCGATCGAGCGCGTGATCGAAACGCTGCGCGACGGCGTGGTCGATGCACTGCCGGAAGCCGAGCGCGCGAGTGTCACCCGTCCGAGCGGCGCGGTGATCTTCCGCGAGCTGCTGACGCAGTACGCGCAGAACCATCTCAACCCGCGGCTCGATCCGTCGTCGCCGCAGTTCGACCACCACTTCGAGAGCGCGCACTGGCGTCTCGTGGCGGTGCGTCCGCGCGTGAACAAATCGATCGAAGAGCTGCGTCTCGCGTACCAGGCCGTCGACGTGGCCGAGCCCGTGTGGATGATGTTCCGCGTGCGATTGTTCCGCGGCGCAATGCCCTCGAGCCCCGCGGTTGCGCAGGCGAACAACACCGCGTTCACGCGGCTCGTGCACGACGCGTTCTACAACGGCGATCAATTGAAGCCGGGCATCGCCGAAGGTCGTGCGCCGGCCGTCAGCACTTCACTCGCGACGCTGGTGCGATCGGTGATGACCTTTCGCGATCCCGCCAACGAGCAGCTACGAACCGGTCTCGTCGCGATTCCGCAAGAAGCGCGAATGGGCGGCGGAAGCGTTTTCGATGCGCAGGGCGCGTATCAGAGCGGCAACGCGTGGGCGTTCACGGTGGCGAATCTCCGCGTCGAGCCGGCGCAGGGTGCGACGCGCGCAGTGCATGCGTTCACCGCACCGATCTCGCAGTTCACGTTCGACATCGGCGAGAGCGCCGACCACAGCGCGTTCGTGTCGGTCTGCCCGCCGCGATACCGCGACGGCGGCGCAGGGAACGAACCGGGGCTCGCCGCGCTTTGTGCACCCGACGGCGGCGTGCGTCTTCGCGAGCGCGATGCACAGGGGCACTGGATCGCCACCCGCCGCGATTCGCTCAACGAACACATCGACGTCACCGCGCGCGAGATGGTCGCGTCGGTGCCATTGCGCGATGTGCGCCGCCGCAACTTCGAAGAGAACGGCATGACGTGCGTGCAGTGCCACATGCGCAACTTCGACGACGGCGTGCTGGCCGAGCCGCAAGCGCGTGATCCGCGCGTTCACGATCCGATCACCCCCGCGCGCGACATCGACCGCGTCGCGCAGACGATCCTCCCCGTCGGCGCGGTGCGGCGTTCGCCGTGGCTCGTGCAGCAGGAGACCTTTCAGCTGTGCGATCTCGGTCGGAAGATGAACGCGCAGCTGGGCACGCACGTCGTGCTCGCGTGTCCCGAGGGTTACTGAACCGATGACCGACGAAGAGCTGGCGCGCCATCGATCCCGGTTCGCCCGCTCGCTCGACGGTCGCTGGGCGACGATGGGGATCGCGTCGAGCGATCCCGCCTATGGCGTCTGGGTGTTTCGCGGGGACGGTGGCCACCGCGAAGCAAAGGGATCGTTCGAGGCCTTTCGAATCAGCTGGCAGGCCGATCGCGAGATCGAGATCAGCTGGGCCAACGGTGACGTGGAATCTCTGGCCTACGACTTCGCGATCGCGAACGACACCATGCGGCAGGTCTGCCTGTGCACGAAGGGCCGCGCCATCTTCGCGTTCGAGTCCGCGCCACTCGTTCGCCTCGACGCGTTCTGATCGAGTCGGAGTGACGCGCGCGAGTCGGCGCACCCAGCACCGATTGCGCGTCAAAGCGAGCCACGCATACTGAGGCGGTTCGACGTCTGTACGCAGAGCGTCGAGTTCGATTCGGTTGCTACGTGCTCGGGGCATCGCTTCGGGGGGAGGGGTCGATGACGACGGAGGCCAACAACGGCTCGCAGCTGGCGCATCGCCGCGCGTCCGGCACGGAGATCGTGGCGTGCGGAGACCAGCACGCGGTGCAGTTCTACGACGACGACGACTTTCTCACCGAGCGCCTGGCGCGATTCGTCGCGGCTGGCTTCGAGTCCCGCGAACCGGTGTTGATGGTCGCAACGCGTGCGCATCGCGAAGCGTGTCGGCGGCGGCTCGAGTCGCGCGGGATCGACGTGGGCCGCGCGCTCGAAGCAGGCCAACTGAACGTGCTCGATGCGCATCAGCTCCTCGAGAGCTTCATGGTCGGCAGACATCCCGACCACAGTCGGTTCGTCGCCGCGATCGATCCGATCGTCGCGGGGGTGCTCCGCTCTCGCGCGGGCAGGAACGTGCGCGCATTCGGTGAAATGGTCGACCTGCTCTGCCGCGACGGCTTGGTCGACGCGGCGCTGCAGCTCGAGGGCTACTGGAACGAACTGCTCGAGGGCCAGCCGATCGATCGTCTCTGTTCGTACTCTCTCGCGAGCTTCGAGGGCTGCAGTCGCACGAGCGGCTTCGATCGCATCTGTGAAGCGCATTCGCGGGTGAGCCCGGCCGAGGATTTCGCCGGCGTTCGCGGCACCGATGCGGAGCTTCGAGAGATCACATCGCTGCAGCAACGCGCCCGCTCGCTCGAGGCAGAGATCGAGCGACGCCGCGCGGTGGAGCGCGCACTGCGCGATGCTCTTGCAGCACGTGACGAGGCAGACGAAGCGCGGAACGCTGCCCTCGATCGTGAACACGCGGCGCGCCATGCGGCCGAAGCGGCGAACGGCATCAAAGACGAATTCCTCGCGATGCTCTCCCACGAATTGCGCACACCGCTCAACGCGATCCTCGGATGGTCGCGCATGTTGCGAGGCGGGCAGCTCGACGCGGCAAAGCACGAGCGCGCCCTCGAGACGATCGAGCGCAATGCGCGCGCCCAGGCACGGCTGATCGAAGACCTGCTCGACGTCTCGCGCATCGTCGCCGGAAACATGCGGATCGACCCGCGGCCCATGAATCTCGCGTCGGTGGTGGAGAGTGCGATCGAACTCGTGCGGCCGGTCGCCGACGCAAAAGGCCTGCGCGTGCGCTTCGTACTCGAGCCGCATGGCCAGGTGGTCCTCGGCGACGACGACCGACTCCGTCAGGTGGTCTGCAACCTCGTTTCGAACGCGGTGAAGTTCACGCCCGCCGGCGGCGCCGTCGAAGTGCGGCTGGCCTTCGCATCGCCGCACATCGTTCTCTCGGTCACCGACGACGGCGTCGGGATCAGCCCGGACTTCATGCCGTTCGTGTTCGACCGTTTCCGCCAGGCCGAAGCGGGCGCGGCGCGCGCACACGGAGGGCTCGGTCTCGGGCTCGCGATCGCGCGCAACCTGGTCGAACTCCACGGCGGCACCATTCACGCCGAGAGCCGCGGACCGGGTCTCGGCGCGCGTTTCGAAGTGCGGCTGCCGGTCGCGCTGCTCGATGCGACGTAACGACGCGCCGCACCGCATGGTGCGACAGTGTGCGATTGTGAAGGCATCCGTTCGCGGGCTACTTCTCCGCGTCCATGTTCGGTCGCTTCGGTCGCAAAACCCTGCTCGGACTGTTGCTCGCACTGCCGATGGCCGCGGGTGCGACGCCGGCGTCGGCACAGAGCCACGCGTCGCACCATCATCGTCACGCGCATGGTCCCCGCGTCGATCTCCGCGCGTATCGCGCGAACGTCCGGCACTGGCACGACGCCTCGGACGCGCCCGCTGCGTCCCGCACGCCTGATGGCCACCTCGTGCTCCGCTTGTTTTCTCTCAACACCCGCGCGCGCGCCGAGATCACACCGACTGTCGTCGATGGCGCGCTGCAGTTCGACGAAGCGGCCTGCGCACAGGTCGCGACCGTACTAGGTGACGCGCGCACGCATCTCGAGCACGCGATCGATCCACACCTCGTCGAGTTGCTCTATCGCGTCGCCGATCATTTCGGCGCCCCCGAGGTTCGCGTCGTATCCGGGTTCCGCGCGGAGTCGGGGCACTCGAATCATGCCCTCGGACGCGCGGTCGACTTCATCATTCCGGGCGCCACCGACAGCGCGGTCGCGGAGTACGCGCGTTCGCTGGGAGACGTAGGCGTCGGGTTCTACCCGGTGAGCGGCTTCGTGCATCTCGATGTTCGCGATCGTCCGACGACCTGGGTCGATACTTCCGGACCGGGCGGATCGCCGCGCTACGCGCATCGTCGTCACCACCATCGTCACGGTCGCACCGCGAGTCGCTGACGCGCGCGCGACGCGTGGCTCGCGCATTCGCATGGAGCCGCGATCGCGAACGCGCGACCATCCTGCCTCGCCGCGAAATCCATGCGGCACCACGACGAGGCGGGTCATCGCGATGAAGGTATTCGTAACGGGAGCGACCGGTCTGATCGGCGGCGCCGTCGTGCGTTCCCTGGTGGCTGCGGGACATGAAGTGACGGGGCTGACTTCTCGCGCGAACAACACCGCTGCGATCGAGCGCATGGGCGCGAAAGCCGTCGTCGGAGACATGCGCGATGCTGTGGCCTATCGCGCGGCAGCGGGATCCGCCGAAGCGATCGTGCACGCGGCGCAGGCGATGCCCGACAAGACGCGCTACACGGCCGCCGATGTCGAAGGCTACATGGGTGCCGACGCCGATGCAGCCGACGCGCTCGTCTCCGTGATCAGCCCCGCGTGTCGCGCATTCGTCTTCTCCAGCGGCGCGTACGTCTACGGCGAAACCGGGACGCAACCGGTCGACGAGACCCACTCGACCGAGCACCACCACGCGGTGATGACTCGCAAGCTCGCGACCGAAGCGAAGCTTCTCGAACTCGCGCGCAATGGAACCGTGCCAGTGATGATCGTGCGCCCGGGGCTGGTGTACGGACCCGGAAGCTTCTGGGGGAAGCTGTACCTCGACGCGATGAAACGCGGACGACGCGCGATGCAGCTGGGGAACGGCCGCAACATCCTGTCGTTCGTGCATGTCGACGACGCGGCGGAAGCGTATCGAACGCTGCTCGACCATCCGGCCCCGGGCGAGATCTACAACATCGCAGACGACGAACCGGCGATGTTGCGAGACGTCGTGCGCGCACAAGCCGCCGCGTTCGGCGCACCGAAGCCATTCGCTCTTCCAGGATGGCTGGTGCGGCTCGCGGCCGGGCCTCTCAGCGGTCCGCCGACGCTGGCGAACAACGTGCTCTCGAATCGCAAACTGCGCGCGCTCGGGTGGACGCCGAAGTACCCCACGTATCGAGAAGGTGTCGTGGCGATCGCGCGCGCGGTCACCGCCAGCGCGTGAGCGGTTGCACCGCGTCCGGGCGCTCGTCGTTCCGATGAGCGCTCGAAGAGCGTAGATTCGCGACACGAGGTTCATCGCCTCGCGTCGGTCGTCTTCGTCGCGCGCCACGACTCGGCGCCATGTGTTCGCCACGCTGCTCGCCGCTGCGCTCGCGGGATGCGCGCTGTCGCACTCGGGGAGAACGCCCGATGTCGCGGGCCCCGACGCATCGGACGTGCGCGGCGACACGGTGCTCGATGTCCTGCCGGACACGCCGATCGACACGATGCGACCCGACACCGCGACCTGCCCGGCCGGGCAACAGTCATGCAATGGCACGTGCGTCTCGACCGACGACGTTGCGAACTGCGGCGCGTGCGGAAACGATTGCACCGCGTTGTTCGGCGTGGTCGCGAGTGCGGTCCATTGCTCGGGCGGCACCTGTTCCATCGCGGGCGCGTGTCAGCCGCGCTACGCGGACTGCGTCGGCGGCGCCGCGGACGGCTGCGAGACCGACATCTCGCTACCCGCACATTGCGGCGCGTGCGCGACGACGTGCACGGCGGCGGCGCCGATGTGCAACGCGGCAGGATCTTCGTACGCGTGTGCCACGGGATGCTCGGGCGCGACGAGCACGTTGTGCAGCGGTGCGTGCGTCGATGTCACGGCCGACCCGATGCACTGCAACGGTTGCGGAATGGCGTGTCCGACCACGGCGAACGGGCGTGCGACCTGCACCGCCAGCGTGTGCGGCCTGGTCTGTGACGCGGGCTATCACCGCTGCGGCGACCACTGCGCGGCGAACGATTCGACCCTCGAATGCGGCGCGAGTTGCACATCGTGCGCGACGATGGGCGGCGCGGTCTCCGCCTGCAACGCCGGCACGTGCGCGATCACGACGTGTCCGGCGGGCACCGCGAATTGCGACGGCAACATTGCCAACGGCTGCGAGACCGACATCCGCACCACCAGCAACTGCGGGGCGTGCGGGATGGCCTGCTCGGTCGCGAACGGAACAGCCGCGTGCAACAGCGGGACGTGCGCCATCCAGGCCTGCAACGCCGGCTTCGGCGATTGCGCGAACGGCTATGCGGACGGCTGCGAGACTCCCACCAACACGGTCGCGCGCTGCGGTTCCTGCACCATGGTGTGCATGCCACCCAACAACGGCAGCGCGACGTGCACTGCCGGCACGTGCGGCATCTCGTGCAACAGCGGGTACTCCCCCTCGGGCAACACCTGCGTGCGAGGCTTGTGCGGGAACGGCGTGCTCGATGGTGCCGAGACCTGCGACGACGGGAACAACATGCCGAACGACGGATGCAGTGCATCGTGTCAGCTCGAAACTGCGACCGCGGCCGATAATTGCCCGGCCACGCTCCTCATCGTGCACCGCGGTACGCAGTGGTACACGGGCACGACCGTCGGCGCGACGAACAACTCCACCTGCAGCGGCTCGGGCAATGGTGCCGATCGGGTCTACGAACTCGTCACCGCCGATGCGGGCAATGTGGTCGTCGAACTGGTTCCGACGCTTGCGACGTACGACCCGGTGCTCCGAATGTTGTCGGGCGTGTGTCCGGGGATGACCGAGCAGTTCTGCGTCGCCAGCGCTGGCGTGGGGCAGCCGGAGATCATCCGCAACGCGACGACGACGGCGGGCGCGCGGTACACGCTCATCGTCGACGGCACCGGTTCGAGCACGCCGGGCACCTACTCCCTGCGCATCACCATCAACTGACTCGGTCGAATTCCCGACTGCGCGATGGATCACGCTCGGCGTTGACATCGTCGCGGCGCGCGTACGACGACCGCGAATGCAGGATCTGCGTATCCGACGGCGTCGTCGATCTCGTCGAGCGCGGCGTGATCACGGGCGCGCGCAAGACGCTCCACCGCGGCAAGCTCGTGACGTCGTTCGTAATGGGTACTCGCCGTCTCTACGACTTCGTCGCGGACAATCCGTTGCTCGAGATGCATCCGTCGGATTACGTCAACGACCCGTTCGTCATCGCGCGCAACCACGGAATGGTCTCGATCAACTCGGCGCTCGCGATCGATCTCACCGGCCAGGTGTGCGCGGACTCGATCGGCTCGAAGTTCTATTCGGGGGTCGGTGGGCAGGTGGACTTCATCCGCGGCGCCGCGCGCGCGCCGGGCGGTCGTCCCGTGCTGGCGATGCCGTCCACTGCAAAGGGCGGAACGATCTCTCGCATCGGCGTCGAACTCGCGTGCGGTGCGGGCGTCACCACGACGCGAAGCGACGTGCACTTCGTCGTGACCGAGTTCGGGATCGCGAGCCTGCACGGCAAGACGATTCGTGAGCGTGTCGCGGCCCTCGTACAGATCGCGCATCCCGCGTTTCGGGACGAACTGATGGCCGGTGCGCGCGCGCGGCGATGGATCTGAAACGCCCTGCGTGACCCGCTGCCGGAATCACGTAGGCATCCCCGCGAACCCCGTCCGCAGTGATCGCGCCATTCGAAGCAGCGTCTGCGCTAGCCTCGTCGCGATGTCCGCGAACGACGTGTTGGTC
>CBIHQZ010000280.1:0-7621 GCA_966212315.1 uncultured Myxococcales bacterium | reverse complement strand
CGCTGCGTGTCCTGCCACGAGCCCGCGACGATGCCGCCCGGAAGATCGCTTCCCCACAGATCGCCCATCACGCGCGCGCCGCCGACGCCGCCGGTGCCGTACCCCGCGTCCATGATCGCGTGCCGCGTGCGGTGATAGAAACGCACGAGCCATCGCGCTTCGTCGAGCACATCGGGGATGTGATTGCCCGACTCCGGGATGTCGAGTTCGCCGTCGACGAAGTGCGACGGGTTCTGTTCGTAGAGCGCGAGCAGCAGCGCCGGAATACTCGAGTGCGTGAAGTACGTGTCCCAGTCGCCGGCATCCTGGTACCAGCCCCACGTGTCGATCGGCCCGCGAAGCCCCGCTTCCCATTGCGCCTGATCGGCAGGCGATGCGTCTCCGTTCGACACGTCGAAGTAGCGCGTGGTCGTGTACTGAAGTCTCCCCGCGAAACCGGGGGTCACGCCGGGATGATGCGGCGCGGGGCGCGCGTAGCCATTGCCCTCTGCGGCGGTGATCTCGATGCCGCTGCGTTGGAAGTACAGCCCACGCATCGCCGCGCGGAACGGGCGTCGGAGCGCGTCGTCGTCGATGCGGAACGGAAACGAACTCCCCACCCCATCGACCGCGAGCACGTACTCGCCCGCGGTGCGATAGGCGCTGAAATCACACTCGGCCACGTCGGCGCCGGCGAAGTTGCCACCGGGTGTGTCGGCGGCCTGACCGGTCTCGACGAGGTCGCGAGCGCCGCGAAACGCGAGCGTCGCACTGAAGACTTCGGCGCGGTCGGACGTGCGCACGAGCCGACAGCTTCGACCGACGAGCGGCCGCACATCGAGCCCGCCGCGATCGCCCATCCAGTGATAGACGTAGCCGTATCGCGCCGGCGCCTGCGACGCGTACGCGACGATGTTCACGTGCACTGCTTCCGAGCGAAGGCGCGTCTCGTCGAAGGTGAACGTGGTGCTCTGCGCGTTCGTCGCGAGCGTGCCGGTGTCGAGTCGATACGTCCGCCCGCGCTGCAATGGCGACGGCAGCGTGAGGTAGATCCAGTGCTCGAACGCGCGGTCGGGCGAGGTGTTCACGCAGCGTCCCGACCATGTGTCGCAGTGGTTGGAGAACTCGGTCGCCTTCGATTTGCGCCCCACGTCGGTCGGCGCGCGCGCTGTCGCGTAGGCGGAGTCATCGCTGCTGGCGAGGCGGTACGTGTCGGCGCTCGACGCGCGCGCGGTGTCGAGTGGCGTGACCGTCACGCGGTCACCGGACTGGCTGTTCTGCCCCGGCGCCGCGAGCGTTACGGAACCGTCGTCGAGATGAACCATCAGGATCGAGTCCGTGAGTGGAATCACTTCGACGATCTCGGATGCGTCCGCGACGGTCGGCACGAGCATCACGGTCGCGGAGCCGGCAACGAGGCGGACGATCGATCGTGTCTTCATCGCGATCGGGACACTATGCCGGGGCGAAGCTCGGGCGGGCAACGGTCGCATCGCGGGAGCGGCGCGCGCGTCCTGTAGGAACGAGACTGTCGACCGACGGCCGCACTCGCACGGCGGGCCAACGGGCCGCCGCTGCCAACGAGCGACCCTGCCTTCGCAGGGTCTATCCGCTTACTGGTGTTTTGCGTGCGTTCACAGCGCGTGAACGCGGTTCGTAGACCCCACGAAGATGGGGGTCGCTCTCTCTCAGCCCGGGCCCGTTGGCCCCGGGCCGAGGTCGCGCGTCGACGAACCCGAACACGGGGTGAGGTCCGCTAGAGACTTCACCCCTCAGCGAGTGACGACTACGCGTTCGCCTCGTCGTCGTCGGCGGCCTTCTTCTTCTTCGCCGCGGCGCCCTTCTTCGCGGCGCCCTTTTTCGCTGCGCCCTTCTTGGCAGGCTTCGCGGTGGCCTTCGCCGCCGTCTTCGCGACCGGAGCTTTCGGCGCTGCCGGTGCGACTACGCGAGGCGCCGCTGCCGCACCCGCGGCCACTGCCGCGACACCTTCGCTCGAGGCCGGCACCGTTTCGCCGTTCTCGAGTGCTTCGAGTTCCGCCGGATCGACCGGCTCGTCGTAGTCGCAGCCCTCCGCCACGCACTTGCGCACGGGCCGCGTCTTGCCGCCCGCCATCACCAGGAACTGCGCGCCGCACTTCGGACACGGCTTCATCACCGGCGGCTGGTAGATCCGGAAGTCGCACTTCGTGGTCGAGTAGTTCGCGCAGCCCCAGAACGGTCGACGGCTCTTCGCCGACCCGACCTTCACCACGTCGCCGCCGCACTTCGGGCAGTGAATCCCCGTCGGCATCGGGCTGGTGAAATCGCACTCGGGCCATCCCGAGCATCCGAGGAACTCGCCCTTCGAGCCGCGTCGCGCGATGCGAACGAACAAGTCCTTGCCGCACTTCGGGCAGGGGCGTCCCTCGAACACGCGCGGCGGCGGTGCCGGGTTCTCGTCGACGATGTTCTTGCACTCGGGATAGCCGGTACACGCGTAGAAGTCCGAGTTCGGCCCCCAGCGACGCATCATCGGCTTGCCGCACTTGTCGCAGATCCGATCGCTCGCTTCCGCGCGCGGCCAGCCGTCGCCGGGCTCTTTCGCCGACATCTCTTCCTTCACCAACTTATGGAAGGGCTTGTAGATGCTGTCGACGAGCTTGGTCCAATCGCTCTCGCCCGCTTCGACCTTGTCGAGATTCGATTCGATGTTCGCCGTGAACTCGTAATCGACGACTTCGGGGAAGCGCTGTCGCAGCCCGCGCGTCTTCGCCATGCCGAGCTTCGTCGGCACGAGCTGGCGATCCTTCTTCTCGACGTAGTCGCGCGAGAGAACCTTCGACACGATTTCCGCGTACGTGCTCGGACGGCCGATGCCGAGGTCTTCGAGCGCCTTCACGAGCGTCCCTTCGTTGTAACGCGAGATCGGCTGCGTGAACTTCTGCTCGGTCGCGACCCCCGGCGGATCGATGAGATTCAGCGTCTCGCCGACCGTCAGTTCGGGAAGCATTGCCGACGCTTCGTCTTCGCTCTCGGCCGCGCCCGCTTCCTTCACCGACTCTTCGCCGGCTTGTTCGCTGCCGCCCTCGGCGTTCTCGCTCGCGCCCTGCGACTCGAGCCAGCCCGGGAACTTCAGCACCTGCCCGCTCGCACGGAGCGCGTAGCTGTCGTTCGCGCCCTTCGCATCGATGTGCACCGTCGTCGAGTCGTAGACCGCTTCGACCATCTGACAGGCGAGGAAGCGCTCCCAGATGAGGCGATAGACCTTCTGCTCGTCGGCCTTGAGGAACTTCTTCACCGCGTCGGGATGAAAGTCCGTCGACGTCGGGCGAATCGCTTCGTGGGCGTCCTGCGCGTTGCCCTTGGTCTTGAAGACGTTCGGCTTGTCGGGAACGAACTTCGTTCCGAACCGATTGGTGACGTACGCACGAACCGCGTCGATCGCGTCGTTCGAGATGCGCGTCGAGTCGGTACGCATGTACGTGATCAGACCGACCGGGCCGTCGCCGCCGAGATCGATGCCTTCGTACAAGCGCTGTGCCACCTGCATCGTGCGCGACGCGCTGAATCCGAGGCGCGTCGAAGCATCGCGCTGGAGCGACGACGTGATGTACGGCGGCGGCGCGCGGCGCTTGCGTTCCTTCTTCTCGATCTCGCGCACCGAGTAGCGCGCGGTCTTCAGATCCGCCGTGATCTTCTCGGCATCGAGATTGTTCGCGATCGTTCGCTCGGTCGCCTTCGCGCTGCGATCACGCGTCGGCGTGATGACCTTCACGCCCGCCGCTTCGACGAGATGCGCGGTGAACTGCGGCTTCGCACCGCCGAGCAGGGTCGCATCGACAGGCCAGTACTCCTGCGGAACGAACGCCTGGATCTCTTCTTCGCGATCGACGATGAGCCGCAGCGCAGCCGACTGAACGCGTCCGGCCGAGAGATAGTGACCGTTCACGCGACGGCAGAGTCGCTTCCACAGAACAGGGCTCAGCTCGTACCCGATGAGCCGGTCGAGGATGCGGCGTGCCTGCTGCGCCTTGAAGCGGTTGTCGTCCACCTCACGCGGCTTGTTCAGACCCGACTGCACACCCTTCTTGGTGATCTCGTGGAACTCCACGCGGCGCAGTGGCTTCTTCAAGCCCTTCAGTTCTTCCGCGATGTGCCACGCGATCGCTTCGCCTTCGCGATCGGGGTCGGGGGCGAGAAAGATCTCGTCGACTTCCTTCGCCGCCTTCTTCAGCTCGGTGACGATCGGCTTGTGGTCTTCGAGAATCTCGTAATGCGGCGCGTAGTTCTTCTCGATGTCGATCTGCATCCCCGACTTCGGCAGGTCGCGGATGTGTCCCTTGCTCGCAAGGACGACGTAGTCCTTCCCCAGATACTTCTGGATGGTTTTGGCTTTTGCGGGGGACTCGACAATGACCAGGGACTTCGACATCGACGCTCCTTGAAGACTGAGACCGAAGCATCAGCTTCGGCCGAGGCCTGTTGGGGGGTGTACTTATAGAGGGCTCGTGGTGAACCACAAGGGCGACCGTTCAGGCCGGTCGAGAGTACGTGCCATCGCCGCGGTCGATGACGAGGCCGAGCAGCGTCAGTGTGACGAGTGCGACGCGGATGTGTTGCGCTGCGATCTGCGTGGCGGATGCGATCTCGTCCACATGACGCGGATCGTGCGAAAGACATTCGTAAGCCGCTCGCTGCGAATCGTCGAGGGACCAACTTGCCGCATCGGGGCTACCGTGCGCGGGCCCGCGCGCAGGCGAAGACGCGTGCGTGCTCACGTGCGTACGCGTACGCGCGCGAGGTGTCGATGGGGATTTCCCGCGACGCGGTGGGGCTTCACGGACGGGCATCGCGCCGTCGCGCGGCGGAAGGAGCGGACCGTCACGCTGAGCCAGCGCGGCGATGACATCGTCGGGCGATGCGCACAATTCGGCGCCGGCACGGAGCAGTCGCAAGCATCCGGTACCGCGCGGATCGTCGGTGGCGGCGGGTACGACGAGGACGCGACGACCGAGCTTGCGCGCTTCGTCGGCCGTGATGAGCGATCCCGATGCCGCGGGCGCCTGCACGACGACGAGCACGTCGCAAAGGGCGGCGAGGAGAGCGTTGCGACGCGGAAACGTCCATCGCGCGGGCGGAGTCTCGGGGGGAAACGGCGACACGAGCACGCCGCCGCGCGACACGATCATTTCGTAGAGCGGAATGTGCCGCAGTGGATACGGATGATCGAAGCCGCTCGGGAGAACCACTGCGGTGCGTCCGTTCGCGTCGAGTGCGCCCCCGTGCGCGGCTGCGTCGATGCCGAGCGCGCCGCCCGAGAGGATCGCGATGTTCTTGTTCGACAACGCGATCGCGAATTCGCGCGCGAGCCCGAGTCCGTAGGAATCGGCTTCGCGTGTGCCGATGATGCCGACCAGTGGTGGCTCTAGAACGGTGGGGTCGCCGGCGATCCAGAGCGATTGATAGTCCGCTCTGAGAAGGCGGCTCGAGACGGCGAGTGATGTCGACGGCGTGGGTTTGTGGGTCATGCGCGACGTATCGCCGCCGGTGCGCGTCGGTTGTCTCGCGCGATCAACTCTTCACGACGAGAGCCCCCACGGTGCGCGCGATCTCCGCACAGACCGCATCGATGTCGCGTGCGAGGTCGTCCGGCCCGGCGATCTCGACGGAGCCGTCGGGCAGATCGGTGGCGATCGCGAGATGGTCGTGCGCTTCGAGATGCGCGTGAACGAGATGGCCCTGCCCGGCACGGGTGGGGAGGAGTCGAACGCGGTGAAGCGGCATCGTCGACGCGGATGATGGCACGTCGCCGCTGTTTTTTTGCGCCCGCTCGAGCAGGGCCCTACCCTTGCCGAGCCATGCGTGGTGCTTCCATTCTCACTCTGTTCGCGCTCGCGGGATGCGCATCGACGGCGCCTCGCGCGTCGGCCGATCTCGACGGTCAGGTCCGCCAGCTTCGCGCCGAGCAGGAACGGCAGGCGCGGCAGATCGAGATTCTCGAGAATCGCGTGGTGCTCGCAGAGGACTCCGCACGCGCGGCGCGGGCTGCGACCGGCGCATCGAGCACGCGCACCGTGCGCATCGGCGGCGAATCGCACGCGAGTGGTGACGAGGCCGTGCCCTCGAACCCCGAGCCGATTCGCAGCGCGAACGTCGACGCCAACGACGACGACGACGATGCACCCGCCGCCGCGGACAACACGCCACGACCTGTCATCCGCGCGACGGGGCGCGACAACACACCCGCGCCCGCGAACCCGATCACAGTGCGCGAAGACGACCGACTCCCGGTCGCCCCCGTTCCGCCCGCGCCGCCGATCAACGGCCCCGCCAACGGACGCGGACCGCGCGACGATTCACCGGGCAGTTCGCTTCCGGCCGCGGTCGCGCCGCCCCTCGCCCACGTCGCACCGCTGCCTTCTACAATGTCCCCGGGCGTGTCGAGCGTGCGTGATCCGCGCGCCGCCCCCGCGTACGACTCGGCGCTCGCGTTCGCCCGCGGTGGTCAGTGCACCGAAGCGGTCGCCGCGTTCAGCGATTTCCTGGTGCGATGGCCCGACCATCCCTTCGCCGACAACGCGATGTACTGGCGAGGCGAGTGCATCTTGCGCAACGGCGACGTCCGCCGCGCGGCGAATGAATTCGAAGGACTCATCGCGCGCTTTCCCGTCGGCAACAAAGTCCCCGACGCGCTCTTCAAACTCGTGCAGTGCTACGACCGCCTCGGCGACTCGACGCGCGCACGCAGCTTCGCCGCTCGGTTGCTCCGAGAGTTCCCGCAATCCGAAGTGGCCGCGCGTCTGCGCGCAGAACGGAATGGACGATGATCCGCAAGGGTCTCCCCTGGCTCGCCGCCGTGTTCACGGTCTCTGCCTCGGCGTCCGCGCAGATGACGGTCTCCGATGAACCGATCCGCCCGTCCGGCGATGCGCCGCGATCGGGTTCGTCCATTCGCAGTGCCGCGCGCGAGGGCCGTTCGATCTCCCTCGATCAGGACAACAGCGACACCGGTTCCGTCGAAGTGCCCGAGTTCCACACCGTCGTTCGCGGCGACACGCTCTGGGACATCACCGGTTCGTACTTCCAGAATCCGTGGCGATGGCCGCGCGTGTGGGGGATGAACCCGCAGATCACCAATCCGCATTGGATCTTTCCCGGTGATCAGGTGCGTCTTCTCGCCCCCATCGATCGACCGACCCGTGCGACGCAACACATCACGGCTTCGTCGGGGTCGCCCGATTCGCTGAACCTTCCGGCGTCGCGTGTCCCCGCGCAGACCGTGTTCCTTCGCGAACAGGGATGGCTCGACACGCAGACCGCCGAATCCGCGGGGACCGTCGTGGGATCACCCGAAGATCAGATGCTCCTCGCGGAGGGCGATCAGGCCTACGTCGAATTCCGCAATCGCACGCCGCGCGTCGGCGAGCAGTACACGATCTATCAAGAGGGTCAGAACGCAGCGCGCGGCCGCGGGCGTGACAGCAGTGCCGGTCACGTCGTGCGCGTACTCGGTTCCGCGACGGTCGAGTCGTGGGATCGCGATCGACACATCGCCACCGTGCGCTTGACGGAGTCTCTCGATGGCATCGAGCGCGGCGAGCGCGTCGCGGCGATTCCGCGGCACCTGCAGGTCGTGCCGCCCGCGCGCAACGCCGTCGATCTC
>CBIHQZ010000279.1:0-7623 GCA_966212315.1 uncultured Myxococcales bacterium | reverse complement strand
CGATTGGAACAACCACCAGATCCGTTCGCTGGACATGCAATTCGTCTCGCACACGATCGCCGGCAGCGGCGAACTGAACGACGGCGATGCGACCGAAGATCCGCAGATGATGCCGACGAACGAGCCGCAGGTCGCGCTGCATCATCGTCTCAATCACCCCACGAGCATCTCGTTCGACGCGTCCGACAATCTTCTGATCGCGGCGTGGCACAGCAGTCAGATCAAACGGGTCGATCTCAACACCGGGATTCTCTTCACCATCGTCGGCACCGGAATCCGCGGTTTCGGCGGCGACGGCGGCAACGCAGCCACGGCGGTTCTCAATCTACCGGTGGCCGTCGAAATCGGGCCGGATGGAAACATGTACATCGCCGACCAGGTGAATCAGCGCATTCGCCGCGTCGATCAGCATACGAACGTGATCACGACGATCGTCGGCGACGGCATGCGTGGATATGCCGGAGACAATGGTCCGGCAACGGCCTGCCAATTGAACAACCCGGTGGGACAGGCAGCCGCGCCGGCGGGACGAATCGCGTTCGATGCGACAGGCAATCTCTACATTGCCGACACCGGGAACAATCGCGTTCGCAGAGTCGATCAGCAGGGAATGATCACCACGGTTGCCGGTGTCGGTACCGCAGGATTCAGCGGTGACGGCGGACTTGCAACGGCCGCGGAGATCAATGCGCCAGCGGATGTCGCGGTCGGCTCCGACGGGATGCTGTACATCGCAGACACCCAGAATTCGTGCGTACGCGCGGTAGCACCCGACGGCGTGATCCGGACGGTCGCGGGACGATGCGGCATGCGCGGCTTCAGCGGCGATACCGGGATGCCGACCGATGCGCTGTTGAACCGCCCGTACGGCATCGGCGTGGACGGCAACAGTAATCTCTGGATTGCCGATACCTACAATCAGCGCATCCGCCTCGTGTGCAGCGCATCGGGCGGAGCGCGCTGCGGGATGCCCTGAGTCGTTTCCGCGAGCGGGCGTCAGTCGATCGGACGACGCCGCCGCGGTCGAGCGAGCAGCAACGCAATCACCGCAATGCCCATCCAGGTAGCGCGCGTATGAGCACGCACGCCGCACGCGCAGTTCGCGCCCACGGATCCATGCCCGGCGTCGACCGAGGCATCCATCGCTCCCATCGTCGCGCCGATCGTCGACCGCACCTGCGACCATCGCCCCGGGCAGATGTCCGCAGCGATCGTGCCGGCCCGGCAATGCGGTGGCGCTCCGATCTGTGAGAATCGCAACACGCTCTCGATCGTGGCACCGCGATCCCGCGAGCGACCGAGCAGCACGCCGCCAGCCGAGAACGTTTCGCACACGTAGAGAGCGCCACGGTCGAAGCGCAGACACTCCAGCGACACGTCTGTCACGTGAACGAAAGGAGCCCCATCGTCGGAACGCCAGAGTCCCTCGGCTCGACTTCCCATCCAGACGGAGAGGCCCGTGTCGTCGATCGCGAAGCCGGTCATGTCATCCGACGTGCGTGCGACCTCGCGCAGGTGGTCGCCGCCGTCGTCGCTGCGGAACAGCACGGTTCCGGTCGAGTCCCCGGCATCAGAGGTGGAAGCAACATTCGCGAGGCGGGCTCGGACGTAGAGAACATCCGCGTTCATCGGATCGACGCCCGATACGAACCACCCCGACGTCCCCATGACCGCGGGGCTCACACGACGGAATGAAGTGCCACCGTCGTCACTCCGAAGCAGCGTGTCCTGCCGCGTCGTCGAGTCGTAGCCGCTCGCGTAGATGCGCATCGAGTCCGACGGCGCGATCTCCACCGTCTCCAGACGAAGCCCGGGAAACCCCACCGACGGAACCGTGAACGTATGCCCGCCGTCGTCCGACCTCGCGACGCGAGCGACCGAATCTGCGTCGGGTGAAGCGAGCGCCGCAACGACCGTCGCGCCCGTGGAACTCGCCGCGAGATCGATCACTCGTTGATTCTCGAGATCCGCACGACGGGTGGTTCGACAGCGATCCGCGCCCATCGCCACGAGACCATCGGCGACGCCGACCATGAGCGTGCCGTCCGAGCCGATCGTGATCGACGGGTCTTCACCGTCGAGATACTGGAACGCCTCCTCGCAGAGGAACCGAAACGACGCGCCGCGATCGTCGCTGACCACGACTCCGAATGTCGTGATGATCGCAATGCTGTCCGGCTCGAGCGGCTGGAACACGACCTGTTCGGCGCGAGGGAATCGACCGTTCGCATCCGCGGACGGGGCCGTTGTGAGAATGAATCCGACCGACGCCGCGACTGCGATCCGCCACATCGACCCAACTCGTCGCCGCCTCGCTGCGCGCATCGTTGCAGAGGCGAGTGCTATCACGTCGATGACGCGCGGGCGGTCCACATCGACGGCACGCAATTCCGGTATTCGACAACGCGCCGGTCAGCGATGGAAACAACTTCGACCGCGCGAGATCACACCACGACGGGTTTCGCCGGCACGGGAAGCAGGTGCCGCATGCGCGTGCGCTTCGCGACCATGTACCCGGCGCTGTGCGCGTTCGGAGCCACGATGATCGGCTCGCGCGCGGTCACCACGGTGCCGAGCGCGACGAGGCCCTCGACCTTGTCGGGGTTGTTCGTCATGAGCCGCACGCTTCGCACACCGAGGTGCGCGAGCATCGCGGCGGCCGCGTCGTAGCCGCGGGCGTCGTCCGGGAGACCGAGCATGCGATTCGCGTCGACCGTGTCGAATCCGCGTTCCTGCAGCGCATACGCACGGATCTTGTTCGCGAGCCCGATGCCGCGGCCTTCTTGCCGGAGATAGAGCACCACGCCGCACGCTTCGTTGCCGATGCGTGCCATCGCTGCGTCGAGCTGTTCGGCGCAGTCGCACTTGAGCGATCCGAGCACTTCGCTCGTCAGGCACTCGGAATGCACCCGCACGAGAACGTCGACCGCACCCGCGACTTCGCCCGCGACGATCGCCACGTGCTCCTCACGCGGTGTCGCCGGGTCGCGGAACACGATCGTGCGAAAAGTGCCGTGACGGGTCGGCAGCATCGTCTCGGCGGCGATCTCGACGCGCGCGATGACAGGCGCAGGTGTCGCGCGTACTCGCGCAGTGTTCGTATCTCTCATGACGACATTCCTTCGTCCGCCAGTGCGGCGAGCACGCGTGCCACCACCCGGTCGCAGCGCGGCGCGTGGAACGGATAGGCTCCCGCCGCGGCTTGGTCCGCACGTTCGAGGAGATACTCCTGGAGCATTCCGCGCGCGCGATGCAGTCGAGTTTTCACGGTCTCTTCCTGCAACTCGAGGCACGCTGCGGTCTCCGCGACGCTCAGCTCTTCGACGGCGCGCAAAACGAACACCGTGCGAAAGTGCTCCGGCAGGGTGTCGATTCCCGCTTCGATCACGCGTCGGATCTCGCCACCGCTCGCCCGGTCTTCGGGGCTCCCTGCATGAATCCCGATCGTAGGCATCGCGCGCTCCTCTTCGAATGACTGCTCGGCCGTTTCGCGTCCCTCGTCGCGGATGCGTTTCTTCTTTCGCGCCAGCGCCTCGCGCACGGCGATGCGCGTGAGCCACGTCGCGAATCGCGCGCGCGCCTCGAATCCGCCGAGTCCGCGAAAGGCCTGGACGTAGGTGTCCTGCATCGCGTCTTCGGCATCCGCGTCACGGCCGAGAATCGCGCGGACCGTGCGGTAGACGCGGCGATTGTGCCGTCGCATCAGTGGCTCGAATGCGCTTCGATCTCCGCCACGAATACGCGCGATCAGCTCGTCGTCACTTGTCGCGGCCGATGGGGCGAGGGCATCGGACTCGGCGCTGGGCGGGTCTTTCATCACCACAAACCTACAGAGGGAACGACTCGCGGAAAGGTTCCCGCGCGGAGATCGTCCGGCTGAGGTTGCGGTGTTGCGATGGCGCGGACGCGGCGTGCAGTCGCGAGGTGAGGAGGTGATGGCGCGGGCGCGATGTTCGATCCCATCGCGCCCGTTGCGTCCGATCGCGTCCGATCAGCCCGCAGGCGGCGGCATGCAGATCTGCACTTGCGATCCGCCGTTCGTCGGCACCATCGCGCAGACCGTGTCGGTCGGGCAGGTCTGTCCGCCGGCGCAGTCGACGAAGCACTGACCGTTGCTCGCGCCCTGGAGGATGTAGCAATTCGAAGTGCGCCCCGCGATGCCGCTGGTCGGGCACTCGGTCTGGGAGCCGTTGCATGCGGCGCTGCAGAATCCGTCGGCGCCGGGATTCGCGATGAGTGGACGCTGACACGCCGTCGCGATGACCGCGCCCGTCGTGCTCGTGCCGCCGAGACACGCCGCGCCGATCGAGCTGCTCGAACACGCCGCGTACGGGCCGAGCCCGCACAGACCGTCGCTGCCGCACGCCGCACCCGAGTCGGTGCACGTCGATCCCGCGCAACACGGTTCACCGACCGAGCCGCACGACGCACACGTGCCACTCGTGGTGCACACGTTGCCGGTCGAGCAGGTGTTGGCGCTGCAGCAGATCTGACCGACGCCGCCGCAGGTTCCGGTCGTCACGTTCGGCACGCAGAACGGAGTCATCCCCGCCGGGCCGCCGCACGTGAACCCGAGAGGGCACGTGTTGCCGGCGCCGCACGTGCGATAGCACTGGCCGCTCGAGGTACCCGAAGGCGTCACGCACACGGTCGCGAGGCCGTCGACGTCGCTGGGGCACTGCCCCGAACTCGTGCACCCCGCGGTGCAGAACGATCCGCCCTGCGACACGCCGCCGGTGGTGGTGGTGTTCGCGGCGGTGCAACTCGTGCCGGCCGAACAGCTGTCGGTCGCGTTGCAGGCCTCGTATGGATCGCGCGAGATCGTTCCGACGGAAACGATGCATCCGGTCGCGCTCGCGACGACTAGTGCAAACAAGGCCGCGAGGCCGAAGCGTGAAGCAATCGGTGTGTTCATGGGCTCTCCTGCGGGAGTTCTACGACGATCCCACCGCGAATATTCGCTGCGCGACCGCGCGCGCTGACCACGGTTCGATGGCCCCGCGATCGCGAACGAGTTGCGGTCGTTGATCGAAGCGCGACGCACTCGTGGGGCATCGAGCCGCAACGAATGTGTGCAAAAGCCCTCGCCGCGACGGGAGAAAACCCTCGCATCGGACGATCGGTCTCACTGGGCGCAGCGGGCTGAATTGCTCCCAGCACACGAGGAAGTGCAATGAGTCCGGGGCTTCGTCGACGGGCATGCGGGCTGCACTGGTCGAGTGACCGACGGACCTCGCTCGTGAGGTCGCGCCGACAGGAGAGACGACGAACATGATCAACGCAACGAAGGCTCGCTGGATCGGAACCGCCCTCCTGTTCTCGTCTGCGCTTCTCGCGGGAGGCTGCGCGCCCGCCACCGAAGACCTCGATCCCGCCGGCACGCTGGGCAACCAGGAACTCGAAGAAGAAGGCCCGCCCGCGTCGGAAGTCGTTCCTTCGGACGACACCGAGGATCCCACCGTCGCGACGAGCGTCGACGAGATCACCGGTGCGCCGCGCTTCGAACTGCCGTTCCCCTGCGGTCAGGTGTGGGCCGGACAGACGCGCAGCAATCACAGCCCGACGAACTCGGTCGACTTCAATCGCGCGGACGATCTCGGCGATCGCGTCGTCGCGGCCGCATCGGGCACCGTCTCGCGCGTCGACAACGAAGGCAGCGTCAGCTACGGCCGCTGGATCGAGATCGATCACGGCGGCGGCTATCGCACGCGCTACGCGCATCTCAGCGTGCAGAGCGTTCGGCAAGGGCAGCACGTGAGCCAGGGCCAGCAGATCGGCAACGTGGGAAGCACCGGCGGCTCGACCGGCCCGCATCTCCACTACGAGCTTCGTCGCAACGGCGTCGCGATCCGCCCGGTGTTCCATGGTTCGACCGCGTTGTTCTTCGGCACGCGCAATTACACCAGCCAGAACAGCTGCGGCGGCGGAAGCACCGGCGGCGGTGGCGGCACGACGGCGGGCGTCGTCGGTCGCGTGAACACCAACAACCTCCCGCTCTCGGTTCGCTCGGGCCCGGGGACCAACCACGGCGTCGTGGGCTCGGTGCAGGACGGTCAAACCGTTCGCATCACCTGCCAGGCGCGCGGCACGACGGTCACCGGCACGTACGGCACCTCGACGCTCTGGGACTTCATCGGCTCGGGCTACATCGCCGACGCATACGTCTCGACCGGCTCCGACGGTCAGGTCGCGCCGACCTGCCGCTGAGACTCACTCCTCGAGTTTGGCCAGTTCTTCTTCCGACACATCGAAGTTCGCCCACACGTTCTGCACGTCGTCGTGGTCATCGAGCGTCTCGACCAGCCCGAGCAGCTTGCGCGCGTCGTCGCCCGCGACCTGCACAGTGTTCTTCGGGATCATCGCGGGCGCTGCTGACTTCACCGCGATCTTCGCCGCCTCCAGTGCCTTGGCCACCGCATCGACCGCTTCGACCGACGTGGTCACCGCCCACTCGTCGCCTTCGTTCGCGATGTCGTCTGCGCCGGCACCGAGCGCAACGTCGAAGAGCTGGTCTTCGGTCGCCGCAGCGGTGTCGAGACGCACCTGCCCCTTGCGATCGAAGCCCCACGCGGCGGCGCCGCCGGTCATCTGCCCGCCGGCCTTTTCGAAGATCTTGCGAATCTCCGCCGCGGTGCGATTGCGATTGTCCGTCACCACGTCGACCAGCAGCAGCACGCCGGCCGGGCCCACGCCTTCGTAGGTGAGTTCTTCGTAGTTCACGCCTTCGAGTTCACCGGTGCCGCGCTTGATCGCGCGCGTGATGTTCTCCGCCGGCATGTTGGCCGCGCGTGCGGCATCCACGGCTTTGCGCAGACGCGGATTGCCAGTCACGTCGCCGCCGCCCATGCGCGCGGAGATCGTCACTTCCTTGATCACCTTGGTCCAGATGCGTCCGCGCTTCGCGTCCGACGCGGCCTTCTTGTGCTTGATCGTGGACCATCGCGAGTGCCCGCTCATCGTCGTCTCCTGCGTGTCGGAATTCGGCCGGGAAACCCGATCGGATCGAGATTTACCGGGGCGAACGAATGTACGTGCGCACTTGCGAAGCGACAAGACACTGCGCGCAATCGTGCGTGTTCGCGCGCAGCGCTGGCGATGCAGAGCGGCGCTAGGTTCGCGCGGGGGACGATGAACAAGAAGCGGGAGCTGGAGAGAATCCTGCGCTCGTTGCGCAGCGTCGATGCTGCGACAACGGGGCAGCGTGATGCGATCGATCGCGCGCTCGGCCTGGTGCGCGAGCAGAGTGCCGAAGCGAAGTGGCTGTGCGTCGATGCAGTGCTCGACCGCGTGGCGTCCGCGCTCGTGATGGTGGAACTGCAATCGGGGCGAGTGATCACCGCCAACGCAGCGGCGCGTCGTCTTGCGCACGGTGCACTCGTCGACGATCTGCCCGGATCGCGTTTCGTCGGCTCCGACGGGATCGCACACGGAAATGATCGATCACCGCGTGCGAGAGTCGCGAGCGGCGAAGCACTCGAGGGCACGGAGTTCGACGTGCTGCACGGCGAATCGCGGGTGAGCGTCGTGGTCCACGCCGCGGAACTGCCGCCATCGGACGCGCGCCCCCACGCCGTGCTGATGCACTTCGTCGACGTGACTGCGCAGCGACGCTCGGAACTCGAG